>JANXYD010000094.1 GCA_025350265.1 Hyphomicrobiaceae bacterium
TGGACGCGTGGGTGCCCGTGACGATTGCGGTGAACAATCTCAACCGATCGATGGGGCAGCCGGACTTGTATCCGTTTGTGTTGTCGCCAGCAGTTGTAGTGAAGCTCGATTATATTCACCAGCTTATAAAAAGTGGCGCCAAACTTGTCGCGCCGGTGAAGACTGATAGCCTGGGGTAAGGGCACAGGTGGGCTGTGGCGGTTGCAATATTCAGGCGTTGATTTTCACCAACCCGATAGCTTGTCAATGCTTGTTGCGGACGGCGGGAAGCTCCAAATCGGCCCCGTCGCGTTCGACGTGCTGCGCCAGTTTCTCGAGGGTCTGATAACCGAATTCAACTGCGCCGAATCCGATACTTGCGTCGCGCTGAGTCTTTGTCGGATGCAACTGTCGTAAAGTGATGACGGTCTTGCCGTCGCTCTGCTCATCGAACGTGATGGTGGTGCGGGGTGCATCCCCGACGGGCGGCTTGCAGTTCCGAGTGGGCCTGCCGGTTGGCCCATTAACAAGTTAGATGATAGCACAAAAACGAACAGCGTAATCCAGCGATGCTGCGTGCGCTTTCGTTTCAGCTACGAACAAACCGTTTGAAAGTTTCACGACGGATATTTTTTGGCGATCTGAACCCTACAGTCGATTTTTGAAGTTCGAGCCGTAGTCGGGCTCCGCCTTGAACGTAGCCGCCCTAGACGGACGATCTCGGCCCGATAGCTACCGATCGACCAACAGACCGTGTCCGTCAGAAGCTGCTCCTCCGATACCGACCGATGTATCATCGAGTGCCGGTTCGGCAGGGTCGGGCCACCGGGGAAATCGCAGAGCGCCGGCATTGCGCGGTTCGGGCTTTGGCTTCGTCCTCGTAATCACTCAACGTTTCGCACATTTAGTGCGTAAGCGGGACTGTGCTCTGACAAGCGCCTTGGCGGCCTGCTCAAATCGTGCCGGCGCCATCAGACGGGTCTGCGGACTGGTCAGGATCAATACCTCTCGCTTGTCACCCCGGATGGTCCGGCGATACGACTCCCATCCCGCGTCCACGGTCGTTTGACCTACGTCAATTCCCCAACCTCCCGCCGCGTCCATAGTGCTGTCGTCGGACCAAGTGAGATGGGGTGGCCCACGTACGTCTCGCCGTCTGCACCGCCTGTAGGGGGCTTCATGTCTAAAGTGGAAGATCGCCATCGGTTAAGCGATGGGCTGGCGGTATTCGGAACCGTGCCGGTCATCGTCATCGGCTTGACTTGGCTGACAGAAAGCGTCGAGCCGGCCATGAAGTTCCATGGTTCACTGCTCGCTTTGGGCGGGCTGCTCTTCGCCTTCTTCGTGTTGACGAACGGCAAAAGCCTTGCAACGACCACTTCCGGATACGTCGACGGTCCGATCAAGGTCGCGACCGTCGCCGCGATCTTCTGGGGTATTGCCGGCTTTCTGATCGGCGATATTCTTGCGTGGCAGATGGCCTTGCCGCAACTCAATCTTGATCTCCCCTGGACCAACTTCGGTCGCCTGCGTCCGCTGCACACCTCCGCCGTCATCTTCGCCTTCGGCGGCAACGTGCTACTGGCCACGTCGTTCTATGTGGTCCAGCGCACGTGCCACGCACGGCTTGCTGGTCGGTGGGCACCATGGTTCGTCATCTGGGGTTATCAGCTTTTCATCCTGCTCGCCGGCACCGGCTATCTGCTCGGCATCACACAAGGCAAAGAATACGCCGAACCCGAATGGTACGCCGATCTTTGGCTGACCATCGTCTGGGTAACGTATCTGCTCGTCTTCCTCGGCACGCTGGCGAAGCGCCGCGAGCCGCACATCTATGTGGCCAACTGGTTCTATCTCGCCTTCATCGTCACGGTGGCGATGCTGCATCTGGTCAACAACGCAGCCGTGCCCGTCAGTTGGACCGGATCGAAGAGCTACATCGTCTACTCCGGTGTGCAGGATGCGATGACGCAGTGGTGGTATGGACACAACGCTGTCGGCTTTTTCCTCACCGCCGGCTTCCTCGGCATCATACCAGCGGCCAAAATAATTCAGGCAAGTGGCTGCTGCGACTCTCCCCAGGGCGGTGCGAATCGATTCTACCGGTGTAGGTTCCACCGGAGATCGCCATGCCGAAACGCATCCTCATCTGCACCGAATTGTCGC
Source organism: Hyphomicrobiaceae bacterium (assembly GCA_025350265.1). Taxonomy (GTDB): domain Bacteria; phylum Pseudomonadota; class Alphaproteobacteria; order Rhizobiales; family Hyphomicrobiaceae; genus JABFRJ01. The sequence continues at coordinate 2,146 of JANXYD010000094.1, forward strand.
CGTCGGAGTTGCGCGCCATGGCGTTTGCTGC
>JANXYD010000102.1 GCA_025350265.1 Hyphomicrobiaceae bacterium
GGCGGCTGGGACTAGACTTGGCTTGCGCGGCAATGACAGGGAATGGCGATATGGACGTTGCACAATGACCGATCTGAAGCGCCTGATCCGCACCATTCCAGATCATCCCAAGCCTGGCATCATGTTCCGGGACGTGACAACGCTGTTCGGCGATGCGCAGGGGTTCAAGGCGCTGATCGCGCAGTTGACCGAGCCCTATCGCACGGCCCCCATCGACGCCATCGCCGGCATTGAGGCGCGCGGCTTCATCATGGGCGGCGCAATGGCCGACAAACTCGGGTGCGGGTTCATTCCGATCCGCAAGAAGGGCAAGCTGCCGTACAAGGTCTACGCGCAGGAGTATCAGCTCGAATATGGCACCGACACGGTCGAGATGCACCAGGACGCGCTGGACCGTGGCCGTCGCGTGCTGATCGTCGACGACCTGATCGCCACGGGCGGCACCGCCGAGGCCGCCGCGAAACTGATCCTGCGGGCCGGCGGCGAGATCGTTGGCGCGTGCTTCATCATCGACCTGCCGGAACTGGGCGGGACAAAAGTGTTGCAGCAGCAGGGGATCGACGTCATGTCGTTGATGCAATTCGAAGGGCATTGAAAGCGCGTGCCTCGTCTCCGTGTCCGGGGTTGTGAAACGCAAAACGGCCTGCGGAGTTGAACTACTGGCGGCGTTAGTTCAGCCGCGTTCGGCGCACCCATTTGGAGAATTTAAATGCACCCCATTCGCCTGCTTGCGGCTGCAGCCGCCATGGCCGCTGTGTCGTCGTCAGCCGCTTTTTCGCAGGACACGCGCATCAACGTTCGCGGCGTCATTACGGCGTTTGAGGGAACGACTTTGTCGGTGAAGTCGAGCACGGGCGACGCTATCGCAGTGGATGTTCCCGAAGCCACCGGGGTTGCCACCACCAAGCCGTTTGCACTTGCCGACATCACGCCGGGGATGGCGCTGGGCGTCACCACGATCAAGCGCGCCGACGGGACGGTTGTCGCCATCGACATCAGGCCAATTCCGCCTGCCGCGCCGCAGGGATTGTCGGCATGGGACCTCGCTCCTGATGCCGTCATGACGAATGCGGTCGTCGAGGGAACGTTGGCTTCGACAGTGGGCCAGGAATTGACTTTGAATTACAAGACCGGCACCGTCAAAGCACTGGTCGTTCCTGAAACCGCCATGTCGCAGGCGGTGCCCGGCGATCGCCGCGATCTGAAGCCGGGCGAGACGGTCTTCGTGTTCGCGCGCAAAGGTTCCGATGGTAAAATCACAGCCAATCGCGTGCAGGTCAGCAAGGATGGAGTGAAGCCGACGCAATAGCCACGCGAAAGGTCGGCGATTATTGTCGAGTAATGGAGCAATACGATGAGCTATATCGACGGGCTGGTGCTTGCTGTTCCGACGGCCAACAAATCCGCCTACAAGAAACTCGCCGAAGCGATGTGCGGGATCTTTATTGAAAATGGCGCATCACGCGTCGTCGAAAACTGGGGCGATGACGTGCCGAGAGGCAAGACCACGGATTTCTGGGGTGCTGTCAAGGCGGAGGCCAGCGAGACGGTGGTGTTCACCTGGGTCGAGTGGCCTTCGAAAGCTGTGCGCGACGCAGGGATGGCCAAAGTGATGGCCGACCCGCGCATGCAACCCGGCGCGATAGCTGACATGCCGTTCGATGGAAAGCGGATGATCTTCGGCGGCTTTGAGACGCTGCTCGACGCGAAGGCGTGACGCGACCTGCGGTGTCGCAGCGGTTGTCGATGTGGGATAAGCTGACGGTTGTTTCATCAGCGTGAGATCGTTTCCATTGCAGCCGCACCCGCCGTCTCGTCGCCCGACGATCCTACAGATCATTCCGAAGCTCGAAACCGGCGGCGCTGAGCGCACCGTGGTGGAAATGAGTGCTGCCATCACCGGCGCTGGGGGACGCGCGCTTGTCGCGGCTCAGCCGGGCCGCATGGCAGACGATGTGCGCGATGCCGGTGGCGAGATCATTGATTTCCCAGCGGCGACCAAAAATCCCGCCATAATCGTGCTCAACGGCTCCCGTCTCGCACGACTGGTCGCGCGCGAAGGTATCGACCTGCTGCACGCCCGCAGTCGCGCGCCCGCATGGAGTGCGCTGCTCGCCGCGCGCCGAACCGGCGTGCCGTTCGTCACCACCTATCACGGTGCGTATGGCGAAAAAAACGCGCTTAAAAAACAGTACAACAGCGTCATGGCGCGCAGCGATCGCGTCATCGCGAATTCGAATTTCACGGCGGGTTTGATCCAGGCCCGCTATGGCACTGACCCCGCTCGCATCGCAGTCATACCCCGGGGCATTGATCCAGCCGTTTTCGATCGGGCGCTGATTGCGCCGGAACGCATCAGTAAATTGCGTGCGGCCTGGGGCATTGCTGCGGATACGCGCGTGGTGCTGCACGCGGCGCGGCTTACGGCGTGGAAAGGCCAGCGTGTCGTGATCGATGCTGCCGGACGGCTCGGACTAGCGTTTCCCGGTGCAAACGAGGGGCAGCCGCCGGTTGCCATCATTATCGCGGGCGATGCGCAAGGCCGCGACGGCTACGTCGAGGAGCTGCATCAACGCATCCAACAGCACAGGCTCGGCGCGGTCGTACGCATCGTCGGACACGTCGACGACATGGCGGCGGCTTACGCCACAGCTTACGTAACGCTCGTGCCGTCGACGGAACCCGAAGCCTTCGGACGCGCCTCGATCGAGGCGCAAGCCGCCGGATCGCCGGTGATCGCGGCGCGTCTGGGTGCACCGCCAGAAACCGTTCGCGCCACGCCCGATGTGCGCGCGGGAGAGGAAACCGGTTGGCTGGTCGAACCGGGAAATGCCGATGCGCTGGCCGGGGCGCTGTCGGAGGCGCTGGCGCTGACGCCCGCTCTGCACGCAGCGATGGCCGCGCGCGCACGTTTGAACGCGACAACCAATTTCACGCTCGCCCGCCTGCAGCTGGAAACGCTGGCGGTCTACGATGCCTTGCTCGGTACCGAACTTGCGCAACGGTTCGGTGCCAAAGTTTGACCGCGCGCTGAGAGACGACAAGGAGCGGCAGCATGGCTGAAGCAACGCCCATAGTTCGCAACTTCGGTCAGGCGCACGGGCGCGAAATCCGAGAAGTTATGTTGCGGAGCGCCGATGGTGGCATCGAGGGCTCGGTGATCGAGTTGGGCGCTGCCGTGCGTGACGTGCAGGTGCGCCGCGCAGACGGGTGCCTGCAACGGGTCGTGCTCGGGCTCAATTCCGCCGCCGACTACGCGGCTCATTCCCCGCACATGGGAGCGATTGCCGGTCGCTTCGGCAACCGCATCCGGGGCGGCCGTTTCGTGCTGGATGGCGTCCCGTATCAGTTGGCCTTGAACGAGAATGGCCGCACGGCCCTGCACGGCGGTGGCGCGACGGGCTTTGGCAAGACCGCGTGGTCGCTCCTCCATGCCGATGGCGCGTCGGCGACGCTGGCGTTGCATTCGCCCGATGGCGACAACGGCTACCCCGGTGCAATGACCGTGACCTGCCGCATCACGCTCGCGCCCCCACGAACTCTGCGCATCGAACTGTGGGCGACCAGCGACCAGCCGACGATCGTCAATCTGTGCCATCACTCCTATTTCAACCTCGACGGCAGCGCCGATATTCTCGACCACGCGCTGACGATCGCTGCCGACGTCTACGCGCCCGTCGACGTCGCTCTTATTCCCAGCGGGGCGCTTGAGCTGGTGGCCGATACGCCGCTCGATTTCCGGTCGCAGCGTCGTTTGCGCGCGCCGTCGATGGTGCCCGCGCGCCTCGGTATCGACAACACCTTCATCCTGCGCCGCCAGGAGCTTTCCGCGCTTGGTGCATCCGGATACCGGCTGGCGCATGCCGCGACGCTATCGTCGCATCAATCGGGTCTTGCGATGGCGTGCTGGACGACCGAGCCGGCGTTGCAAGTCTATGATGGTCACAAGCTGGCTGTACCGGTGGCCGGACTCGGCGGTGTGATCTATGGCGCCTGTGCCGGACTTGCGCTGGAGCCGCAGCACGTGCCCGACAGCCCCAATCTGCCGCAGTTTCCGTCGACCGTGCTGCGTCCCGGACAGGTCTATCGGCAGATCACGGAGTACAGGTTCCAGCACATTTGAGCACAGCCGCGTGGGCGCGCATGGCAACCCGCTCCCGCCCCGGCTATCCGTCCGGAGCCTGCTTTATCCGGACGCACTCTAACCGCGTTTGGTTGATTTCTCAGCGCAGTCTGCTGCAACGCCCAGCGCCGGCGGGGCCTTGGCTGCGCTCGCGCCACTGGCCGATTGGACCAGCACCAACTTTGCTTCCGGCGGTGTCGCGATCGGCACGGCATCGCTGGCGTCGAGCACACTTTGCCGCCGCGCCTCTGCCCGCACCTGGGCTTCGCGGCGCGCGATATAGGTCGCCGACCCGATAATGATCGTGGCACCGAGCCAGGTCCAGCGATCGATTACTTCGTCGAAAAAGATGTAGGCGACCACAGCCGTGAATGGCAACTTCGCGAATTCAAACGTCAGTGCCAGCGACGCATCCATCATCGCATAGCCGCGTACGAGTGAGGCATGCCCAAGCGTCGCAAAGAAACCCATGCCGAGCAGCAGCGGCACCATCGAGAGCGCCGGCCAGCCCCAGAAAAACAGCGCCGGCACCAGCGACATCGGGGCTAAAAACAGATGGGTGAGGAAGACGATCTTGTTGGGGTCGTCGCGCGCGGTCAATTGCTTGACCAGGATCGCACTCGCGCCACCGGAAATGGTGGACATGAGCGCCGCGAGATGCCCGCCGTTGAGCGGTGAAAGGCCCGGCCGCAGAATGATCAGCGCGCCGAGAAAACCTACCGCCAGCGCCGACCAGCGCCGCGCGCGGACTTTTTCACGCAGGAAGAAGATCGCGCCGAGGGTGCCGAACAGTGGGGTCAAGAACGTGATCGCGGTCACTTCGCCGATCGGAATTCTGGACAGCGCGTAAAACCAGAACAGCATCGAGAACAACGCCACCGCGCAGCGAAAGCCATAGGTCGGCAGTTGGCTGGTGTCGAATAGCGCCCAACCCCGGTAATAGAGCAGCGGCGAGAACACGAATGCCGCAAACAAATTGCGGAAGAAGACGACCTGGAATGGATGCATGCCCAAGATCGACAAAGACTTGGCACAGGCTGTCAACCCGCACAACGTCGCCATCGAGAATATGACCCACAGTGAACCCGCAACGGGATCGCTGCGCCCGAGCATCGGCGTGGGAAGTGATTTGGCGATCGGCATCGGTGAACAGAAAATCCAGGTTCGTGGCAACCCGGCGACTTTCGCGCCGGAGGTGACACTGCGCAAGCGTCAATCCACCCGCGCCGGGCAAGGGCATGCATAGCGGTCATGCTTGTCTGTGTCCGGCCGGTGCGTAACCGCGCGCACAGGTTCGGAAACCAGCACGAGGCTTGCCCTTCGCTCAACTGCATGGTTCGGTGCGCACTATTGATTTGCAGCCTATCAAGGAACCGGCTTGATGCCCTCAGTCGCCAAACCATCTCGCGTCGGATCAATCGCGCGCGCCGAAGCCTATGTCGACGAGGGGCATTTCGTCTCCGACCTCGCCCGTCGCATAGCCATCCGTACCGAGAGCCAGGCCCTTCCCGCCAGCCGCGCCGAACTGGAGCGATACATCGCCGGTGAGATGATCCCGTCGTTTGAAAAACTTGGTTTTGTCTGTCGCGTCTTCGCCAATCCGGTCGCAGGGCAGGGGCCGGTCCTGCTCGCCACCCGCATCGAAGATCCAAAGTTGCCAACGGTGCTTGGCTACGGCCACGGCGACGTGATTGCCGGACAGGATGGGTTGTGGACCAAGGGCAAAGGCCCCTGGCACCTCGACCGCGACGGAGATCGCCTCTACGGCCGCGGCACCGCCGACAACAAATGCCAGCACACCATCAACATGGCCGCACTCGCTGCCGTGCTCGCCGAACGTGGCGGCAAGCTGGGTTTCAACGCCAAATATATCATCGAGATGGCGGAAGAAACCGGTTCGGCCGGCCTCGACGAGATCGTGCTGGCCAACCGAGAGGCGTTCGCCGCAACTGTCCTCATCGCCTCCGATGGTCCGCGTGCAACCGCTGGCCGGCCGACGATCGTGCTTGGCAACCGCGGTGCGCTGACCTTCGATCTGGTTTGCAAGCTACGCGAGGGCGGCCACCACTCGGGCAATTGGGGTGGCTTGCTGGCTGACCCGGCGATCATCCTGGCACATGCGATTGCGTCGTTCGTCGGCCCGCGCGGCGGGTTGAAATTGAAAGCCTGGTTGCCGCCGCCGATCGCTGCCAACGTGCGGCAGGCACTGGCCGACGTGGTGATCGACGGTGGCGAGAACGCGCCGGCACCAGACCCGACGTGGGGCGAAATCGGGCTGACCGGGCCGGAGAAGGTCTACGCGTGGAACAGTTTCGCGGTGCTTGCGATGACCGCTGGAAATCCGCAAGCGCCGGTCAACGCGATTGCGCCCTTCGCGCGCGCGCGCTGTCAATTGCGCTATGTCGTCGGAACGAAGGTGGATGACGTTCTGCCGGCGCTGCGCCGCCATCTCGATACGCAGAACTTCAAGTCTGTCGAGATCGTCGCATTGCCAGAAGTCGCCCGCTTCGAGGCCACGCGCACCGATGTCGATCATCCGTGGGCGCAGTGGGTGATGCAGTCGTTTGCCAGGACCAGCCGCACGCAGCCGGCGGTTATACCGTCGTCGGGCGGCGGCGTGCCCAATCACCTGTTCCAGAACGGGCTGGGCATGCCCACCATCTGGGTGCCCCATTCGTACCCTGGCTGCTCCCAGCACGCGCCCGATGAACATATTCTGCTCCCGGTCGCCAGAAGCGCCCTGCAGTTGATGGCGGGGCTTTACTGGGATCTGGGCGAGGGGGGCGTGCCAGCTTGATTTGTCACGACCGGAGGCAAGCCAAGCGCGCGTTCGGCCGGCGATCTTCTGCAACCATATCGGCAGCCCCGGCGTTGTGCGGAGGGGGTAATCGTGCTCCGGTCGATTGGATGTGCCATGACAAATCAATTCGTGTTCGTTCGCAACTCGCTCGTCGCCCTTGCGATCTCGACGTCACTATTCGGTAACGTCGCCTGGTCCCAGGCAACCGCGCCCAATCTCACCTCCAGTCCTGAAATTCTGGCGAGGCAGCCAGACGGGGAAACGAGTTCCACGTCCCTGATCGGTATCAAAGTTGTCAACGATGCCGGAGATGTCGTCGGAGACGTCAACTACCTGCTGGTCAATGCGACCGGTCAAATTACGACAGTTGTGGTCGGGGTCGGCGGTTTTCTCGGCGTCGGCGAAAAGAATGTTGCGTTCAGGTTTGTGCCCGGCAACATCACGAGCGACAAGGGTGACCGCACGCTGAAGCTATCGGTCACGAAGGACCAGTTGCAGGCCGCCGCAAAGTTTGAATGGCGGGAAGCCCCAATGGAAGTGAAGGTCGAAGATTCCGTGCGCTCGGCCGCCGATAAAGTCAAAGCAGCGGCGAAGTCGCTGTCTGACAAAGCTTCCGATGCAATGAAGAAGAATTGAGCGGGCGGGGCCCTTCAGTCACGCTTCGGCATGGTCTGATAAACGCGTCAGTCAATCGGTTTTTTCCGCATCATGGCTTGCCGCGTACACTCGGCGACCAGTTCGCCGCGTTGATTGAATGCGGCGTGGTGGAATTCCACCAAACCCGCGTCGGCGCGTGATTTGCTTTCGCGCTTTGACACGATCTTTGTGACCACGCGGATCGTGTCGCCGTGGAACACGGGTTTGGGGAACTTCACGTCGGTCATGCCGAGGTTGCCGATGGTGGTGCCGATCGTCGTGTCGTTGACGGAGATGCCGATCATCAGGCCGAGTGTGAACAACGAATTGACCAGCGGCTGTTTCCACTCGGTGCTGGCCGCGAACTCATGATCGATATGCAGCGGTTGCGGGTTGTGCGTCATGCACGAGAACAGCGTGTTGTCCATTTCCGTCACCGTACGGCGCAGCGTATGCTCGATCGGCAGGCCGATTTCGAATTCCTCGTAATACATGCCGCGCATGCTGGTGCCTCTTGAGTATTGAGCTGATCGATGTCGGTATCAGTGCGCGCCGTCCGGGGTCGTCAGCGGCAACCCCAGCATGACCCGGCGCTTCAGCCAGGGGCTCGGCTTGTAGCGCGGATCGAGATAGAACGCGTGCAGCCGTTCGAGAATGAACAACACGCGCCCCGGGCCGATCCGGTCACCCCACTCCAGCGGCCCGAACGGGTAGCCGAGGCCGAGCTTGGCACCTTTGTCGATATCAGCCGGCGATGCGATCTGCCGTTGCGCGATGTTGCAGCCGACGTTGACGATCATCGCGACCGTGCGTTGTGCCACGTAGCCGGGGCTGTCGTTGATCACCACGACGTCCTGGCCGTCGGCAGCCAGCAAGGCGTGGGCTGCGTCGCGCATCGCGGGATCGATTGCGGGCGTGACCATCAGCGTGCGCGGACCTTTGAGGCCGAACAGCACGTCGACCGAGACTGTGCGCTTGCCGTCAAGCTTGAGGTCGTCGATGGCTGTGGTGAGATCATAACCGATCTGGCAGAGCACGACGAGCGCGCCGTCGCTCGGTTTGTCGCCGGTTTCAGGCGTCAGCCCCGCCTTCGTGAATAACTCGGCAAGCGGCGCGATCAGATCCGCGTGGCTCGTGCTGGGCCAGATCCACACGCTTTGCGGCAATTTCTTCGGCGCTGGCGGAAGGGATGCGTCGACCCGTTTGCCATCCTTGTAGTCATACCACCCCGCACCGGTCTTCTGGCCGTAGAGGCCACCCGCGGCGCGCAAGGCTGTAAGCGGGTTGGGTGCATACGCTGGCTCGTGCTGGAACTGCTCGTAGATGCTCTCCATGACGGGAAAGCCGACATCGATGCCGACCATGTCGGCCAGCGCGAACGGACCGAGCTTAAAGCCCGGTGCTCCCGTCAGGATGCGATCGATCTCGGGGTGCGTTGCGATGCCTTCGGTTAGAATGCGCGGGTTCTCGGTCTGATAGGCGCGCCCGACGTGATTGACGATGAAGCCGGGGCTGTCGATGCACATCACAGGGTCGCGGTTCATGCGCCGCCCGATCTGCGTCAACGCGTCGGTAACCCATGGCGCGGTCTTCAAGCCGCCGATCACTTCGACCAGTTTCATCACCGGCACCGGATTGAAGAAGTGCATGCCGCCGACACGTTCGGGATGGGCGCATTTGGCCGAAATCGCGGTGACTGGCAGCGACGATGTATTGGATGCCAGGATGACCTTCGGGTCGCAGAGCTGATCGAGCCGTTGGAAGAGCGATTGTTTTATGTCCAGTCGTTCGACGATTGCCTCGATAACCACATCGGCCTTGGCGCAGTCTTCAAGGCTGTGCCCGATGCCAATGCGGTCGAGGCTGGCCTTGGCGTCGGCGGCAGTGACGCGGCCCTTGTCGACCAGACCGGCGAGAATTTTGCCGATGTAGTCCTTGGCGACCATGGCGGCTCCGGGTTTTTCGTCGTAAGCGATGACGCGCATGCCGCCTTGCGCTGCCACCTGTACGATGCCGCGTCCCATCGTGCCTGTGCCGATGACGGCGACGGTGAGATCTTTGGCGGTTGGATCGAAGGACATCGGGCGCTCGCTGCAATTGAAAACAAGGTTGAGGCTTGAGGTTGTCACGAGCATGCGGTTTGCTCAAGTGTGTCGCGGCTAAGTGTGTCGCGGCTAAGGTCGTTGTTTGCGGCCGCCACGTTCTTCGGAGGGGTTCGGTATGACATCCAAGCTTGCCGCGCCGAAGGTGGCATCGAAACGGACTCGTGCCGCGGGCGGCGCAATCCGTATCGGGATCGGCGGTTGGACGTTCGAGCCCTGGCGGGGCGTGTTCTATCCGAAGGGATTGCCCCACAAACGCGAACTGGAATTTGCGTCCCGCGCGCTGTCGTCGATAGAAATCAACGGCACGTTCTATTCCACCTTCAAGCAGGAAAGCTGGCGCAAGTGGCATGACGAAACGCCCGACGATTTCCTGTTTTCCGTAAAGGCGTCGCGCTATTGCACCAATCGCAAGGTGCTCGCCGAGGCAGGCCCAGGGATCGAGCGGTTTATCGCTCAGGGGCTCACGCAACTCGGGCGCAAGCTCGGGCCGATTGTCTGGCAGTTCGCCGCGACTAAACATTTTGAGGCTGCGGATTTCGAGGCGTTTTTGGCTTTGTTGCCCACGCATCAAGACGGCATCGCGCTGCAGCACGCCGTGGAGGTGCGGCATCCAAGTTTTGCGACCAAAGCGTTTTATGCCCTGGCACGAAAATACGGCTGCGCCATCGTCTTTGCGACCGGCAAGGGTGTGCCTGAGATCGACGAAGCGACAGCACCCTTCACCTACGCCCGTATCATGACCAGTCGCGACGACCTCGAGAACGGCTTTGCGGCAGACGACATCAAGGCCATAGCCGCCCAGGCGCGCGGCTGGCGTCGACGCGGCAACGTCTTTCTGTATTTCATTTCCGGCGCGAAGATCCGTGACCCGGCTGCCGCGCAAGCGTTGATGGCCGCGCTCGATGAAAAGTGACTGCAACGCGTTGCGTGTTGACGGGGCCGGCGGCTGCCAGCAAGGTCCGGTCATCTGACTGGGGCATCACAACGGATACGCCATGGGACCGCTCGAAGGCGTCAAGATCGTCGACATGACGTCTGTGTTGATGGGACCGTACGCCACCCAGACACTTGGAGACTACGGTGCCGACGTCATCAAGATCGAATCCCTCGATGGCGACATAACCCGTCAGATCGGCCCAGCCCGGCACAGCGGCATGGGCCCCGTCTACCTCAATGCCAACCGCTCCAAGCGCAGCATAGCCATCGATCTCAAGCAGCCGGCAGGGCGGGAAATCGTGTTGCGGCTGGCTGTTGCGGCGGACGTGCTGGTGACCAACATTCGCCCCAATGCGATGCGGCGTTTGCGGCTCGACTACGAGCGTGTGTCGGCCGTCAATCCCGGTATCGTCTATGCCTGCGTGTGCGGCTTCGGTGCTGACGGTCCCTATGCCGATCAGCCCGCCTATGACGATCTGCTGCAGGGCGCGTCGGGCTTATCGCATCTGATGGCGCGCGCAGGCGATGGCACGCCGCGCTACGCGCCGATAGCCCTCGCCGATCGCGTCGTCGGGCTATCCGCGGTCAACGCGATACTCGCTAGCCTTTTGCAGCGGGCGCGCGGCGGGCGCGGACAGCAGGTGGATATCCCGATGTTTGAGACGATGGCCGCCTTCGTCATGGGCGATCATATGGGCGGGCTGACGTTCGAGCCGCCACTCGACGGCGGCGGCTACGCCCGTCATCTATCGCCTGATCGCCGGCCTTATCGCACCAGCGACGGCCATATCTGCGTCATCGTCTACAACGACAAGCAGTGGGCGAGCTTCTTCCGCGCGGTCGGTCGCGACGATCTCGCGCGTAATCCGATCTACGCCAGTTTCGCCAGCCGAATGGCGGCTATTGATACCGTGTACGCCACACTCGGGCAGATACTCGAAACCCGCACGACGGCTGCGTGGCTGCAGGTGTTGAAGGCAGCCGACATTCCGACGATGCCGATGCACGATCTCGAAAGCATCCTCGGCGATCCGCATCTGGTCGCGCGCAATTTCTTCGGCGTTACCGAGCATCCGAGCGAAGGACCGATCCGCAACATGCGGGTCGCGGTGGACTGGTCGGAGACCCCGGCGATCCCGAACCGTCTCGCGCCTCGATTCGGTGAGCATAGCGTCGAAATTCTTCGGGAGGCCGGCTATTCGGACGTCGCGATAAGCGCACTCAGCGCCAGCGGTATCGTGCACGCGGCGCCCAGCACACGCGACGTAACGTCAGTTGATGCGGCTGACGGCACCGCGCTGTGACGGCGGGCTGAGCGGCGCGAGTTGCGATGTTGGCCCGGGCGTCTGCTGGACCTGATCGAACGTCGTGGCTGGCGGATCGATCACGACGGCACTGAACTTCTGTACTTCCATCACCGCGAGCGCGCGATCGGTGATGCCGTCGCTCATCAAGCGGAACAAGCCGTCGACGCCGCTGAAGCCGCTCGCGCGCGTCAGTGCGGACGGGATGAAGCGCGCGCCATCGGGGCCGGTAGCGAGGGCTGCGGCGAGGCTGGTCGCATCGTAGGCCAGCGAACTTATGCGCGGCGGGGCGTGCTTGTAGGTCCGCGCGAAGCGATCCGAGAAATCCTTGAAGCCGCGCGGGTCGGGCGCTGCAAACCACGCACCGACGAACGCATCGTCGCGCCCGACATTCGGCGTATCAAGCGCGCCGGTGCCGATCACTTGAATCCGCTTGGTATCGATGTCGGCTTGCTTCAACAGCGGCCCCAGCAACTGCACGGTATCCTCGCCGCCGGGAATGAAGATTGCATCGATCGGGTTGCCCTGCCCTTCGATGGTGACGATTTCATCGTGCAGGTTCTTGACGATGGCGAGGACCGCAGCCAATCGACCGCCGGTTTCCGTCGAATAGGACAAGCTGGTGACGACGGTCCCGCCGGCGCGCGCCACCGCCTCCTTGAAGCTGGGATCGACGAGCTTGCCGTAAGCATCGTCCGGGATCAGCGCCACATACCGGCGTTTGCCTTTTTGAGCCGCGAAATTGACCACGCGCGTGACCTCGGGGCCGGCGAGGAAGCTCAATAAATGCGTCGCCGGGCCGGCCACCTGGCGGTCGTTCGAAAAGGCGATGACGGGTATATTTTTGGCGCGCGCGCTGGCCGAAACGACCGTGACCGAGCGCGCGAACAGCGGTCCTAGGATCAATTCGGCACCTTCCGACATGACCTCGCCGACGGCAGTCGTTGCACCTTCCGGCGTGCCCTTGTCATCGCGCACGACGAGTTGAACGTGGCTCGCGTGCAAGTCCGCGAGGGCCAATTCGGCGGCCTGTTTCATGCTTTCGGCGACGACGGCGGCCTGACCGGGTCCGCTCAAAGGCAAGATCAAGCCGATCTTGACGGGTGTGCGGGCGGCAGCGCCCGGCTCGGTCTGCGACGGCACGCCGAGGGCGACGCTTGTGGAGCCCTGTTCGGCTGTCGCTTCAACAGGGTTGGCTTTTGCCGACGTCACTTTTGCGGCGGCCGGAGGTGCCGCCGAAATGTCGAAGTTGGAGACCGAGCAGCCAGCCGACAACGCCGCGATGACAATTGCCGACATGCCCATTACGCCACGCAGCGCGTGGGCAAAACTACCGGTCGATTGAAAGCAGCCCTGTCGATTACTCATGCGCGCGGCAGACCTCGATTTGGTTTTCGTCCAACACGTGCGACGGGGCGGCGATGCCGACCCTAACCCCAAGCCGCTCCTCTGGGTCAATTGTATCGCTGCAAATGATAGAAATTGGGTGTGCGCAGTGGATTGGGTGCATCAGTCGGCAGCCAATGCGCGCAATCGTGTCGGTTTCAAGATGATAGCGCATCGCGGTTGCGGGTGTTGAGTTGCGGCCACAAGGTTCGCCCTTCGTTCGCCATGCTTTACCGGCATGAATTCTTTCGTCCGGCGGCGCGGTTCCCTAACTCCGCGTTAACCGTCCTCTCGCACAGTCATGTCGTGGGATCCGAGCAGGCTCCAAGGTCGCGTCACGCGCCCTAGAGCCGCAATGCTGGCGGGTTCTTTCGTCCACGCCGGACGCAGTTTTTGGTTGCTTGGAGTTTTGCGTCCATGTCCCTCTTGAAACAGACCGAATTCAAGAAAGTTTCCCGGCCGGACAAAACGCATCGCAAGCCCCGCATCGGCGTGTCCGCGCCGTCACCAGAGCCACTGTCGGCGAACCGCATCATCCATGGCGATTGCCTGGCGGCGTTGGCCCAAATCCCCGGCGGCAGCATCGATCTGGTGTTTGCCGATCCGCCCTATAATCTGCAGTTGGCCGGCGATCTGCTGCGACCCAACGATACCCGCGTCGACGGTGTCGATCAGGCCTGGGACAAGTTCGCCTCGTTCGCCGAGTATGATCAGTTCAGTCGGGCCTGGCTCGCCGAAGTGCAACGCGTCCTGAAGCCGAACGGGGCGCTGTGGGTCATAGGCAGCGATCACAACATCTTCCGCGTCGGTGCGGCGCTACAGGACCTGGGGTTCTGGATCCAGAACGACGTGGTCTGGCGCAAGACCAATCCGATGCCCAATTTTCGCGGCAAGCGGTTCACCAACGCGCATGAAACCATGATCTGGGCGGCGCGCGACCAGAAGGCCAAGCCGACCTTCAATTACGAAGCGATGAAGGCCTTCAACGACGATTTGCAGATGCGCTCGGATTGGCTCATTCCGATTTGCTCCGGGCCTGAGCGGCTCCGGGACGACGGCGGCCGCAAGGCCCACCCGACGCAGAAGCCCGAAGCCTTGCTGCACCGGGTGATCTTGTCATCGAGCAAGCCCGGCGACGTGGTGCTCGATCCGTTCTTCGGCACAGGCACCACGGGGGCCGTCGCCAAACGGCTGGGTCGCCAGTGGATCGGCATCGAGCGCGATGCCGACTACGTGGCCGCCGCGACCGAGCGCATCGGGCGCGTGGTAGCGCTAGGGCCGGACGCGCTCGAGACGGCACGATCCAAACGCAGCGAGCCCCGCGTGGCCTTCGGGCAAATCATCGAGTTGGGCATCCTGGAGCCGGGCACCAAGCTGTGGGACGAGCGCGGCCGTGTGTGGGCTGAGGTTCGCGCTGACGGCACACTGCTTCTGGCGACGGCGGCGGCCACCAAGCGCGCGCGGGACAGCACGCAACAATCAGGCTCGATCCATCGGCTCGGTGCGGAGGTGCAAGGCAAGACGGCCTGCAACGGTTGGACGTTCTGGCATTTCCAGGTCGACGGCATGCTGAAGCCGATCGATGTGCTGCGCGATCAGGCCAAACGCCAACTCGGGATCAGGCACTCATGACTTGGGATGCGGCTTGTGTGCGATGGGGCAATGCGAACTGCCGCCTGCATGTCGCCCTGAACTGGATCGTGCGATCCTGTTCCGAACTTCCTGCAGACGGCAGCCGATAATGGCGTTCACTAAGCGGTCCCGCGCTACGCCGACATCTGGGACCAATAGAACGCTCGTACGCAGACAACTTGACTTCATTTAAGCAGCTTGAAACGGAGACGCCAGATGATTCGAGTTTGCTGGTGTCGCCTGTGGAGAAGTAGCTGCGCCGGGCTGCCGTGATACCGGCCGCAATGTGCCGCAGACGCCACGATCACAACAGAATACAGCCCCAAATATAGCGTACACGCTTGGTTCTTCTTCAACCCTTTCACGGCACTCCAGGTTCATGCGTATTGTTCGTTTGGCGTTGAGTTTGTGCGTCGTCGTCCCGCTCTTCGTGGCGGCCTGCTCGCACGGTCCGGAATTCATCGCCAAGGAGGAGCCTTGGCGGGCCGAGGCAGAGCGTGCCTGTCTGTCGGGGGTCAATGTTTCCAGTTCGCCCTTCGTCACCGCGCACTCGGCGTTGGGCGGGCCGAGTGTTTGTGGAGCGCTGCGGCCGTTCGACATGGCCGGCACGATCTCGGGGCGGGTCAGGCTGGCACCGGCTGCGACCCTGCAGTGCCAGATGATTCCGACCGTCGACCGGTGGATAGCGGACGTGATCGAGCCGGCAGCGCAACGGTATCTCGCCTCTCCGTTGGTCGAATTGAAGGTAGCGGCCTCGTACTCCTGCCGGCCGATGAACGGTATCTCCGGCAGCAAGCTGAGCGAGCACGGCCACGCCAACGCGGTCGACATTTCCGCGTTCAAGATGGCCGATGGGCGCACGGTGGCGGTCAAGAGTGGCTGGAAGGGCGATCCCGCTGAGCGCGAATTCCTGCGAGCGGTGCACGACGGGGCCTGCGGTTTGTTCACCACCGTGCTCGGCCCCGATGCCAACAGTTTTCACGCCGACCATTTCCACGTCGATCTCGCTCGCCACGGACGCGGCGGCGAAGGGCGCGTTTGCCAATAGCGAGCTTGCGGTGAGCCTATTCGAATGGCGTTCCTCGCGCTTAGTTTTCATCCGGCCGATATAACTGTTATCCCCGGGGGTGATGGGCTCGACGGCAGAACGGCGGTAACACTTGGTCACGCAACCGCTGTATGGCCTGCCGGTCACGCAGGAGCACCGAGGCGTTCGCACAGTCATCGCCGCGCCGGGGATCAAGGACGAGCCCTTCGCATGGAAAAGCTAAATCGGGCAGCAGCGGGTGGCCTCTCCGGCCGCGATCATCTCGAGCAGCGCAGCCGGCTCAAATTGCAGTTGCAGGATTTAGCCCCCGTCGCTTCGGTCCTCATTATCGATGACGCGACGTTCGACGGCGATGTGCTTGCCTCGGCGCTGCGGCAGGTCCTCGGCCCGGCGGTAGTTATCTCTCAAGTGCGCACCATGCGTGGTATTGCCAAGGCGGTCGCGGATGTGAGGCCGGATGTGATCTTTCTCGACGACCGCCTCGATGAGCGGGGCACCGCCGAGGTCAGCCTCAAGATCATTCGCGCGGCCGGACATTGCCGCCCCGTTATTATCATCAGTGGTCTGCTGACGAGGGCGCGGCTGATCCAACTGGGCAAGCTGGGCGCGGGCGACGTCGTGCACAAGGACGATCGCAACGCCGTGCGACTGACCGAAGCCATTCTGAAGGTGATGTCGCCCATGCGGTCGCCGGGCTGATACGACCGGCGACCGCACGTTTCATCTCGCGGCTCAGTCGCCGCTTGCATCGGGTTTTGGTTGCTCTCGCTTGTGGACGGCCAGCGCGGATAATCGGCGGTCGCGCCAGCGCGATTTGGCAGCAACGGTCGCGGCCGTCGGTGTCGGTCCAAACGCCTCGGCCACCGCCTCGATCGCCGCCTCGTCCCACACTGATTTGGCCGGCTGACTGTCGATCGTGCGGCGAAAGAAGGGCGCATATCTGCGGCAATAGTCGGCGATCCCTTCCGGCGCATTCAATTCGATGGTTTCGAACGGGCCCATGAACGACCAGCGCAAGCCCAGTCCATCCGCTACCGTATGATCAAGGTCGGCAGGCGAGACATAGCCCTCCTGCACGAGGCGAAACGCCTCCGACAGCAGCGCCGCCTGCAGGCGATTGAGAATGAAGCCGTCGATTTCCTTCTTCACGCTGATCGGCACCTGGCCAATACCGGCGTAAACGTCCCGCGCCCGCGCTTTCGCTGCGTCTGAAGTCCAAGGCGCGCCGCAGATTTCGACGACCGGGATCAAATGCGACGGATTGACGGGATGGCCGACCAGACACCTCGCTCGTCCGGCCAGCGCCTCGGTGAACTGCGACGCGGTGATCGCCGAGGTCGACGAGGCCAGTACCACGCCAGCGGGCGTCGCGGCATCCAATTCGGCAAACAGCGCGCGCTTGGCCGCCAGCGTCTCCGGACCGTTTTCCTGGACGAAATCAGCGTTGGCCACAGCATCCTTCAGTGATGCCGCAAGCCGCAGGCGTGTAACGGCGGTCGCAGGATTATCCGCAAGCCCGGCGCGCGCCATGTCGTGCAGTTGGGCTGTAACCAATGCAATCGCCGTCTCCCGCTGGCTTTCCACTGCATCCCACAGTGCCACCTGCCAGCCCGCGCGTGCGAAGATGGCAGCCCACGCTCGGCCGATCAGACCCGCTCCGATAATCGCGACAGTCGGCATGACGAACTCCATGGCAAGGGGAAAGACGTGGCGAGGCGAGAGGCTTGGTCCCGCTGGCGGGATGCACGACTGCGTCTTAAGTCGTCAGAAGAGATCAACCGCCGCAGCGCCGGGGCAGCGGTAACGAAGATAACGCGTGTTGCTTGAAATTCCAAGGTTCGCCGACGCGAACCGCAACCGGCGAACGTGTGTCGCAATATGCCTGATTGCAGTCTTGGCAGAGATCAAAGTCGCTCACGACCGAGGCGATTGATCAGTCGCCGGGCATGCGGCCGGTATAGGTGACCGTGCCGGGATCGGGGTGACGCCAGGTGCTATCTTGAGATTGCTCTTCCAGGTAATGAGCGGCGCTGCTGACCGTGCGCGGCGTGATCAGGAAAACGCGCGTCGTGCGCCAGTCAAAGCCAAGATCCAGTGCAACCACGGCTGAGACACCGTCGATGTTCATCGGCACCGGCCGGCCGCTGCGGCTTTGCGCCAATGCGTGCTCCAATGCGACGCCGAGCCTGCAATGAACGCCGTAGGTACCGTGACGCCTTGCGACGTCCAGCACGGCCAGCGCGCGCGGGTCGGTCGCGTGCAGGGGGATGCCGAAGCCAGGCACGCGGTGCCCGGCAGCAAGCGTATCGGCAACAATGGCACGTGCCACATCGGCCAATGTCGCATCGTCGGGCGGGCCGGCCGCCAGATACGGCGCGAGACGCCCAACCAGCAATTCGGCCAACTGTTCGCCGAGGCCGCCCATGCGATCGCCAAATGCGGTGACGCCAGCGCCGATGGCTGCCTGGATGCTGGTCCCATAAGACGCAAAGCAGCGACTGATCATCGCGGGTGGGGCGATGCCATGCTCGATCGAGGCAACCAGCAGGGCGTCGAGCGTGCGTGCTTCGGCCGGGGTCGGCAGCCGGCCTTGCAGCAGCAGGAACATCATTTCGGCAAACGAAGCGGTGCCGATCAGATCGGTCAGTCGTTGGCCGCGCACGACGATTTCCTCACGGCCGTCGTCACTCGTCACCTTGCAGATGGCGGTTTCCCACCTCGACATGTCGCGCGTTGGCATAATCGTCGGTCCTTGGATCCTTGGATACTGGGACGAGAATAGCAACGCGGCAGCTGCGGCGACAGGCGTCGCTCATCACCATGACCGGCAAGGGGATAGCAGCCGAAGAGCTTCGTTCGCGCGTTATCGCCGCAGCATAGCGTTTCATGCCAGACCCGGATTGCGACATGATCGACGTATTCCTCACGCGTGTCCTGAATGCGCGCAGTTTCCTCGCTAAATTGTGGGCGTTGTCGCGTCCGTACTGGTCTGCCGAGGATCGGCAGACGGTGCGGCTGGGTCCGTGGTCGGCGCAACTCAAGGAGCGCTGGATTGCGCGAGGCATGCTGGCGGCGATCATTGGGCTGAGCGTGTTCAGCGTCTACGTCACAAAGCTGCTGAATGACTGGAATGCGCGTTTTTTCAATGCCCTGCAGGGGAAGAACGAAGCCGCTTTCTGGCACGAGCTGCTGTATTGGATCGTCATCGTGGCCTTCTATATCGTGGCAACGGTATACCGCGCGTGGCTGCTGCAATTTTTGACCATCCGCTGGCGGCAATGGCTGAGCCAAGTCTATTTCCGCGACTGGCTGGCCGATCGCACCTACTACCGCATGGAATTGAACAAACACGGCACGGATAATCCCGAGCAGCGCATCGAACAGGATTGCGCCTCGTTCGTCACGCAGACGCTGTCGTTGACGCTTAATTTGCTGACCCAGGTGATGACGATCGTCACGTTTGTCGCGGTGTTGTGGCAGCTATCGGGAAGTTTCACGGTGCCGATCTTTGGCGGCATCGCGGTTCCCGGATACATGATGTGGGTGGCGGTGATCTATGCGCTGCTCGGGTCGGCGTTGACTTATTTTATCGGTCGCCCGCTGGTGCCCACCTATTTCCTGCTCGAACGGTACGGTGCGGACTTCCGCTATCCGCAGCCGGCAGACGCGGTCGACGATGCAACCTGCCGCGAGGTGCTGGAAGCCTGTGCCCTACCCCAATTAGCGCAGCGCCTGGCGGACGAGGCGAACTGGTCGATGCTGCTGTCGGGTGGGGAACAGCAACGGGTGGCCTTCGCGCGGGCTCTGTTGGTGCGGCCGGATTGGTTGTTTCTCGATGAGGCCACGTCGGCGCTGGATGAACCGACGGAAACGCACATGTATAGACTGCTGCGCGAGCGGCTGCCCGGTGTCACCGTGATCTCGATCACCCACAAACCAGCAGTCGTGAAACTGCACGAGCGGAGGCTGGAGATCGACACCCTCAAGCACGTCGTCGACATCGGGCAGTTGCTGCTTGCGCCGGCACAATAGGCCGATGGGCCGCCGCGAAGGCGTCGCTTGCTGCGGATCGCTGCGGCGTGTCATCGTGGAGTTCGATCCGTCTGAGCGAGGAGCGCGCCGATGCCGGCTGCAACCACCCGAACTGCCAGTCCAGCATCCGGTTCAGCACTTGAGCACGACGCAACCTGGGACGATCTGGTCCTGGTGGCGCTGAAGCGGAACGACGTGCGATTGGTGACGTACGTGCCCGACCGCGTGTTGACCGGCTTGATCACCAAAATCCACGCCGACCCGTTTTTCACCGCCTTCGCCACTGCTCGCGAGGAGGAAGCGATCGGCATCGTCACCGGC
>JANXYD010000112.1 GCA_025350265.1 Hyphomicrobiaceae bacterium
CGGCCGGGCTTGCGCCGGACACGCCAGCGACCGAGAAGCTGCTCGCCCTCGGCTCCGAGATCGCGACGGCAGAACAGATGACCCCGGCGGGGTTCGGCGCTTTTATCAAGCGGGATTACGAAGACATGCGCGAAGCGGCCACGCTTGCAGGGATGAGCGTGAAATGACTGTCTTCTGCGTTCCCCGGGCGGATGCGCGGTCGAAGATACTTGCGTATCGATGCGCGACCCTCGAGTGAGATTGGACGTGGGTCAACCGGTCGCCGGCGTTGGCTCGCCCCGGCGGGTCCACGCGACCAAACGCTCCATGCTGACAAAGAATGCCGGAGTAATGAACAACGTCAGCAATTCCGAAAAGATCAAACCGCCGACGACGGCGATGCCGAGTGCCTGGCGAGTTTCCGCGCCACGCACTTCCCACATGCGAAAGCAAACAAAGTTCGCGCCATCTAATGCAGTTGTCGGCCGGCTGTGCTGGGCAATGCTAAGACCAGATGGTTAGGCACGCGCGGTTGCGTGTCAGCGCGGTACCAACAGCAAAATGAAACAAACCAGGGTCTTCAAGGTCTTCATCAGCTCGACGTTCATCGATTTCGTCGCCGAGCGCGAAGCCCTGCAAGAGCGGGTCTGGCCCCGTCTCCGTGCCTTCTGTCGCGCACACGATAGCGAGTTCCAGGCCGTCGACCTGCGTTGGGGGATCAACCAGGAGGCAGCGCTCGATCAACGGACCGCACTCATCTGCCTTGAGGAGCTGGGACGCTGCCAGCGCCTGTCTCCGCGTCCTAGCCTGATTATTCTTTTGGGTGATCGTTATGGCTGGCGCCCGTTGCCGTACCAGATACCACAACCCGAATTCGAGCGGATCATTGCCGCCGATCCGACCCTGGATACAGCCGGGTTGCTCCGCTGGTATAGGCTGGACGAGAACGCGGTTCCCGCGGCGTTCGTGCTGCAGCCGCGAAGTGGCTGCTACCGCGATGCCGCGGTGTGGGCGCGCGAAGAAACGTTGTTGCGAACCTGTCTTGAAGCCGGTGCCGTCGCGGCTGGGATCGATCCTGCTGTTTTTCGTCTGTCAGCGACGCATCAGGAGATCCTGGCCGGAACCGGAGCGAGCGCGCCTGGCGATAACTGGTTCGGCTTTTTCCGCACCATCGCAAACACTAATGTGGAGACCCTGACCCGCGCCGGCTACCTCGATCTGACCGTGGCGGGTGCCCGGGATGGCGATGCCACGGCAACAATCGAAGCTCTCAAAGCAAACTTGCGCCACGCCAGCCCCGACGCTGTCACCGACTACAACGTCGGCTGGACCGATCATGGACCATCCACCAGCGATATCGCGCTATTCTGCGACATGGTGGAGAGTCGTCTGCGCGCTTCGATTGAGAGCGAGCTCGCAAGGCTTGCGCAAATCGATCCTGCCGATTTTGAAATAGCCGTCCACCGCAACTTCGCGGATGGCAGACGTGCCGTTTTCTTCGGGCGTCAAGCGGTCCTGCGCCGGATTGCCGACTACGCTCAGACGCCAGTTCCGCCAGGCCGTCCGCTCATCCTTTATGGCGAGGGCGGCAGTGGCAAATCGGCAATCATGGCAGCCGGTGCGGCGGCGATACGCGATCTGCTGCCCCACGCCGTCGTCATCGAACGCTACGTTGGGGCGTCACCGGCTTCGAGCGACGCGGTCCAACTTGCCAAGGGCATCACTGACGAAATCGCCCGTGCACTTGATCTGCCTTTGCTGCCGGCGCACGTCAGCGAGGACGACATTTTGACCGCGTTTGCCGTCCGTCTGACCGAAGGCAACGCCGATCGACCGATCGTGCTGTTTATCGACGCGCTGGATCAGTTGGCGAGCGCGTGGCTCAGCAATGCAATGAACTGGCTGCCGGCGCGCATAGCGCCGCATTGCCGGTTGGTTCTCTCGGTAAGGGCTGAACAGGAATTGGTGGACTACGAGTTGCGGCTCCACCCTGATCGGCTTCTCCTGCGGGTGGCCGTCGAGGGTCGCCCGGTTGTCAGCGACGCGCTGGCGGCGAAGCACCGGTTGGACCAGCTCGCATCTTCACATCTGGTCGAGATCGGCGGGTTGGATCGCTCGCATGGTGACGCAGCGCTGACGCAGTACTTGGCGCGCTCGGATCGGACCCTGACCGAC
Source organism: Hyphomicrobiaceae bacterium (assembly GCA_025350265.1). Classification (GTDB taxonomy): domain Bacteria; phylum Pseudomonadota; class Alphaproteobacteria; order Rhizobiales; family Hyphomicrobiaceae; genus JABFRJ01. The sequence goes on from JANXYD010000112.1 coordinate 2,155, forward strand.
GGTCAGCGGCGAACCGTGCTCGACGGGTTTGCGCGGCACGGCCTCCCACTCTGGCTCAAGCTGGCGGCGGATACGGCCATCCGCTGGTCATCCTGGCAAACATCTGAGCAACTGCCGGTGGATGTCTTCGGGGTCATTCGCGCCAGCCTTTCACACCTCTGTGAGGAGAGCAGTCATGGCCACGAATTGGTGGCGACCGCGCTCGGTTTTCTGGCCGCTTCCAGCGCCGGCCTGTCCGAAGGGGAACTGCTTGACCTGCTGTCACTCAGTCCCGAGGTGATGACAGCCTTTCGCCGTCGCGCGCCGGACTCACCTGCCGTCGCGCGGTTGCCGACCGTGGTCTGGTCGCGGCTCTATTCCGACCTCCAGCCCTATCTTCAGGAACGACGTGTCGACCATACCCTGACCTACAATTTCTTTCACCGCGAGTTCACGGAGGTGGTTGCGCTGCTCTACCTCGCCGATCCAGCGAGGGCCAAGTTTGATCGTGCTCTGGCGGATTATTTCGACGATCCGAACCTGCAGCCCGTCTATCTCGATCAGGCGGCGTGGATGCCCAATCTGCGGCGGCTGACGCAATTGCCCCCGTCGGTTCTGAACGACTCCGACCGCCTCGATGCTCTCTTAGACGATCTGTCCTTTCCAATCGCGATGACGGCCGCTGGGCGCTTTCAGGAATTGAACCGTTTCTACACCTTGGGGGCAGCCTTCAATCCCGGGCGGGACGGATTGCGCGAATGGCGCCTGTTTCTCAGCCAGTACGGCCATGTCCTCTCGCGCGGCGACGATGGCTGGTCAGCGCATCGGGTGTTGCTGCAGCGGGCCGCCGAACACGGCAATGTCAGCCCGGTCCGGTTGGCGGTGCGGCCGTGGTTGCAAGCCGGGCACTGTGACTGGCACTGGTTATGCTCGCCGGTGCGGTCCGCTTTTATTGGGCGAACCTATTGCGACCGTGTCTACGAGGTTCCGCGTGCCGCTGCCGGCGACCAGGCGGGCGTGGCGCTGCATGCTCAGGCGATCGACGGCAGCAAGACACTCGTGTGGTCAGGCGACCGCAATCTCTATTTGTGGGACAATCCCTGGAACCCTCGGGGCGACCGGCCGCTGCGCCTTGCGGGTCACCGCGAGCGTCAATGGGGCATCACCATCAACGAGGCCGGCGGCATCGAGGTTCTGCCTGGCACTGCCCTCGATGACAGGAAGCTCGGACAGTTTGGTCTCCACTACGTTGCCGGCGGACCAGAGCCGAGCCGTGCCGGCGTTTATGGCGCGCTGGATCTGGGGGAAGGGCGCATCGTGACGTGGTGCCATGACCGGGTGATGGTCGTCTCAGATCTGCTTTCGGGCGAGGCGCTCGCCCGTCTTGAGGGGCACACCGACTGGGTGCGCGGAGCACTAGACCTCGATGGCCGACGGTTCGTCTCCTGGGGCGACGACGGAACCTTGCGAGTTTGGAATAGTGACACGCTGAAATGCCTGTCGGTTGTCCACGCCCATGACGGCTGGATCATGCAAGCCCACATGCCGCCAGGAACCGAACTGCTGCTCACGCGTGATGATGCGCAAACCGTTCGCGCTTGGTCTGTGACCGATTGGACGCTGCGCGGCGTTGTCGAGCACGTGCCGGCAGGCTGGGACGCCGTTGCGGTCACGGCCAGCGGCCATCTGGCATTGAAAGCCGTAGAGGCGCACGATCCGGCCTTGGACTGGACCAAGGAAACGCGCGGGCAACCAGCCGCTGGAATGGTGATGCTCGATCGCCGCCGTTGCGCTTTTTTACATGCCGACGGGCGTTTCGAGGTGTGGGACAGCTGGGCGCGTCACTGGCTCAACGACTGTGTCGGCCATCGGGCGACGGTTGTCGGGCTGCAGTGTGACAAGCCCGAAGCTGAACGCTTCCTGACCTGGTCTGAAGACGGCACCGTGCGCCGTTGGCAGATGGAGGCCGTCGACGAGGATTGGCCATACGAGTACATTAGCGATGAAGGCCGTCGCAGCCGCCCGACCGAGGAGATCGCTGCAATCGCGGCAACCCGGCAGCAAGAACGGTTGCAACGCCACCGGAAGGCAGCGCGACACCACGGGCCGATCCGTGGCGTCGCGCGCATCGCAGGCGGCGAGTTCGCAAGCTGGGCCGATGACGGTGACGTCCGCGTTTGGCAAATGACGAAGGGTGCCAGCCGGCTGTGCATCCCGGCACATGCCGGTCCGGTGGCGGGGGCTTTCTCAGCCTCCGCCGGCTGCATCGCTACCTGGAGCCACGATGGCCAAGCCCGAATATTTGATCTCACTGACGGCAGACCACTCGGGACCCTCAGCCTCGACAACGCCAACTTCGGCAACGTGATTCCGCTCGGCGATGGGCTGATCGTCGTTGCCGTGACAAGGGAATCGATCCGGCTTTGGGATCTCGGTGCTGTGCGGGAATTGGCCGTCTTCTGCGAGGAACTCGGCCCGGTGCGGGTCGATGCGGCACGCCTCCTGGCCGGTGAATATGTCCTGTGCTGGTCGCTTAACGACGAGGACGAGCCATACGCACTCAATCTATGGTGCATCGAGGATGGTCGTCGTCACGCCAGCTTCGACGGTGCCGTGGCCGACGGCGCTGATCATATGTTCCTATGGAGCGATGCTGGCCCGTTGGTCTACTGGGATTTGGCAAACGCACTGGAAATCGGACGGGTGAAGGATTTTGGCGGTGCCAGCATTGCAAGTGTGCTCGTCCTCGCCCCCGGCAAACTGCTGATCCGACGGGTTTCAGGGCTGCTGACGTTGTGGGCAGTTGACGGCGGCGAGCCGCGCGACGTGCCGCTGCTCGGCCGTTCCCCAATCCAGCGGATTGATCGCATCGACGACCAGTGGCTGATGGCTTTCGACGATGCCGACCATCTCATGCTCTGGGATGCTGCCACCATGACCTGCGTCGGCCAAGCGCCGGCCCGCTCCTACGCTGTGCGGCAACTTCTACCATTGGGTGGCCGTCAATTCTTGTCGGTCGAGCTGAACGGACGGCTGCGGCACCTCGATTTCGAGACCGGTCAAGCCGAAGACATTCCGCTGCCGACCGGCCACCGGATCGAGCAGGCGGTCTTCCTCGATGGCGACCGCGTGTTGCTCCGCGAACTTGACGGCGCGATCTGGCTCTGGTGCCCCGGCGAGATCGGCGAGGGGCTGCCCCCTGAACCCATTATAGATGCGCGACTGCGGCCTTATCGCGCGAAATGCCGCGGCCCGGTTGCTGGGACCGACAATCTGTTCGCCCTTTCGTTCAACCACGCCGTTGGCCTTTACCGCATCGACGCAGGTGAGGTGACCACCGCCGCTGAATGGGTCAGCGATCAGGCCGGAATAGCCAGCGGTGCGAGCGTCACGATCCACGCCGTTGAGACAAACGGTACAATGCTCGTCGAAGTGGCCAGCGGTGAATTGCTGCCGCTCAAGCTCTTTCAAGGCAATTCCCGCATCAACCTCGCTGACTTTGGAACCACGCTCGACACTCTCGAATTTCGCGAAGACTACGCGTGAAAATAATTTGGCAGTTGGGCGACTTTCTGCCGTCGTCAAAGGCGCGCGGTCGCCAATTCGGTGCGGATGTTTCGGATGGATGCGCTTTCGCTGTTTGGCTTGTTTTCGGTGACGGCTATGTTGCTCTGCTATGCCTTCGAGCATCGCAGCGCATGGTTCATTCTGGGTTTTGCTGGCGCATGCACGCTTGGCTCTGTCTATGGTTTCCTCCAAGGTGCCTGGCCATTCGGATTGGTCGAAGCAATCTGGTCTTTGGTTGCTCTCCAACGCTGGAGGGCGGCCCGCCAATAGAGTGAACTAAAACAGTCCCCACTCCCAGTGCTCACCCCTTCTCCCGTCCCACGATCGACACCGAGCAGACGTTCTGTGACGGCTGGCCGCCCAAGTTGTGGATCAGCCCGATACTGGGATCGGCCAATTGGCGCGCGCCGGCGCGGCCCTGCAGCTGCAAATACATTTCATACAGCATGCGGATGCCGCTGGCGCCGATCGGATGGCCAAAGCACTTGAGGCCGCCGTCGATCTGGCAGGGAATTTTGCCATCGGCGTCGAACACGCCGTCGAGCACGTCGCGCACGGCCTGCCCGTCATCCGACAGCCCCAGATCTTCCATCGTCACCAATTCGGTGATGGAAAAACAATCGTGCACTTCGGTCATTGAGATCTGCTCGCGCGGCTTGGTGATGCCAGCCTCGGCGTAGGCCTTCCTGGCGGCAACGCGGGCGGTATGCATGTAGCTGCCGTCCCAATCGTTGGAGTGCATTTCCCAGCCGTTCGAGGTGGCGAGTTGCAGCGCCTTGAACGTGACGAGATCGCGCTTGCCCATGGCCTCAGCGATATCCGGGCGCGTCACGATCACCACCGCCGCGCCATCGGAAACGCCGGCGCAATCATAAAGCCCCAACGGTTCGGCGATGATCGGTGCCTTCAGGCATTGTTCTTCGGTGATGGCTTGCTGGAAATGCGCCTTCGGATTTTTCGCGCCGTTGGCGTGGCTCTTGATCGAAACGTGCGAGATGGCGCGCTTGAGCAATTTCGGATCGACCTGGAAGCGGCGCTGATAGGCCGTCGCCAATTGCGCGAAATTGGCCGGTGCCACCGCGTTCGGATACCATTGCGGGATGTAGGTGCCGACGGTCGCGGTCGGCAGGCCGCCGTAGCCGGTGTCTTTCAGCTTTTCCATGCCCACCGCGATAGCGATATCGCACGCGCCGGACGCCACCGCATAGACCGCGCCGCGCACCGCGTCAGAGCCACCGGCGCAGGCATTTTCGACGCGCGTCACGGCGATGTTGGGCAACCGCAGCGCGATGCCCAGCGCCATGCCGGCGCGGCCGACGCCGATGTCGGGCATGTGGGTTGAAAACCACGCCGCGTCGAGTTGGTCAGGCCCGATGCCGGCATCCGCCATGGCTTCGTTGTAGGCCTCCACCATCAGGTCTTCGGGGCTCGCGTCCCAGCGCTCGCCGAATTTGGAACAACCCATGCCGAGAATGGCGACTTTGTCCTTGATACCCGTTGCCATCTGTTACTCCTTCGCCGGCTTGGCGGTGGATTTGACTGTTCTGATGGGCGTGGCTTTCCAGAAATAACGGGTGAAGCCGCGCCGCTCGTCGACATCCTTGACGCGGAACACCATCTCCACCTCGGTATCTGAGGCGATATCGCCCTTTGCGATGTCGGTGAATTCCATCAGGATGCGTCCGCCACCCTCGAAATCCACCTGACCGTAGGTGTGCGGCGGCGCTTTGTGAAACGACAGATATTCCGCCGACCAACTCAGCACGCGTCCCCGGCGCTCGGCCATCTTGTACGGTTTCTGCGTGTCCTGCAGCGGTTTATCGCGGTCGTACGAAATGCGCGAGGGCGGGAAATGCACCTGTCCGGTCACCTCGCAACGGCCGCCCACCAGTCCCATCAGCGCATGCCGATGACGATAGGCCGTTGTCAGCGCCGTCTTACGGTCCTGCTCGCCCCGCATGCCGCGTTCGAGCCTGAGTTGGTCGTTGAACGACAGGAATTTCGTATAATTCCTTTCCTCGACGCCCCGGGCAATCCACTGGCCTATACCCTTCGCCGGCTTGAAGCCACGCACCGCGTCGGTCACTCGAAACACCAGCGCTTCCGCGCCGCTGCCGAACTGCGCCAATAGGATATGTTCGCCCGGCTTGGCTTTTTCCAGCGCCAGCGACAGCAGCAGCAAGCCGTGTGCCGCGCCGGTATCGCCGACGCTTTCGGCCAGCATATCCATGATGGCGTCCGGTCTGATGCCGCACACTTTGGCGATCTGCCGGTCGATCTTGCTGAACGTCGATGGAAAGATGAAATGATCGATCTCAGCGGGCGTGATCTTGGCCTTTTCCAGCGCCGCGGTGATAGCCTTCGGCGCGAGCTTCGACAGCCCCTCGTCGCGCACCCAGCGCTCTTCCCAGTGGTAGTCGATATCCTCGCCGCTGGCGCGAAAGTGGTCGATGAAGTCGACAGACACGACCCCCGAGCCGAGGAATTCGGCAAGCACTTCAGTGTCACCAATCATGACGGCACCCGCGCCATCGCCGTAGTCGAGTTCTTGCGAGCTGGCCGCCCGCGTCTTGCGCGTGTCGGATGCAAGCACCAGCACGTTGCCGCCGCCGCTCTTC
>JANXYD010000154.1 GCA_025350265.1 Hyphomicrobiaceae bacterium
TGTATCGCCTATGAGACGGTGACCTCGGCCAGCGGCGGATTGCCGTTGCTCGCACCGATGTCGGAAGTGGCCGGTCGCATGGCCGTGCAGGCCGGTGCCTACTTTCTGGAAAAAGCGCACGGCGGGCTGGGTATTCTGCTCGGCGGGGTGCCCGGCGTGCCCGCTGGCCGCGTGATCATTCTCGGCGGCGGCGTGGTCGGCACGCACGCGGCCAGCATCGCAATCGGCGTTGGTGCGGACGTCGTGGTGATCGATCGCTCGGTCGACGCGTTGCGGCGGGTGTGGACGCAATTCGGCAGCCGGGTCGAAACCGTGTTCTCGACGCGGGACGCCATCGACCATCACCTCGCCTCAGCCGACCTGGTGATCGGCGGCGTGCTGATTCCCGGCGCGGCCGCCCCAAAGCTCATCACGTCGGCGCATCTCAAAAATATGAAAGCGGGCTCGGTGATCGTCGACGTGGCGATCGATCAGGGCGGTTGCGCCGAAACCTCGAAGGCGACCACCCACGACGCGCCAACCTATGTCGTCGACGACGTCATCCATTACTGCGTCGCCAACATGCCCGGCGGGGTGCCGAAAACCTCGGCGTACGCGCTCAACAACGCCACCCTGCCGTTCGTGCTGGCGCTGGCCGACAAGGGCTGGAAAAAAGCGCTGGCTGATGATGTGCATCTCGGCCACGGGCTCAACGTCTGGAACGGCCAAATCACCTGCCAAGCGGTGGCGGCAGCGCTGGGGTTGCGGCACACGCCGGTGGCTGAGGCGTTGGTTTGAAGGGGATGTCGGGGCGACGCACGGAGTTCCTCTCCCCATCGAAGGCGACGGGGAGACCGAGGCGTGCTCATCGGCGTCGGTCACGACGGACCGAATGACTTGGCAACACCGGCTAGTACGGCAGGACGTGCCGGCGGTCGGTCCAGCGTTGGCGCTGGCGACGTCGATATTCTACGCGGCATAATGGCGTTATCGCCATCCCCCGTCACAATCCCCTTGCCGTCTCCCGCAGTTTGAATTTCTGGATCTTGCCGGTGCTGGTCTTGGGGATTTCGGCGAATACGATGTGACGCGGGGTTTTGTAGCCGGCGAGATGCTGGCGGCACCAGGCGATCAGGTCTTCTTTCGAAGGTGCGGGTACGCCCGGCTTCAGTTCGACGAAGGCGCAGGGCGTTTCACCCCACTTCTCGTCGGGCTTGGCGACCACGGCTGCGTAACTGACGGCGGGATGCATGTAGAGCACGTCCTCGACCTCGATCGACGAGATGTTCTCGCCACCGGAAATGATGATGTCCTTGGAGCGATCCTTGAGCTGGATGTAGCCGTCGGGAAAGCGCACACCGAGATCGCCGGAGTGGAACCAGCCGCCAGCGAACGCGTCCTCGGTCGCCGCTTCGTTCTTGAGATATCCTTTCATGACGATATTGCCGCGCATCATCACCTCGCCGAGGGTCTGGCCGTCGGCGGGTACGGGTTGCATGGTCTCGGGATCGAGCACCGCCAAGTGTTCAAGCGCCGCATAGCGCACGCCCTGGCGGGATTTAAGCGTCGCCTGCTCATCGGGCGGCAAGTTGTTCCATTCCGCGTGCCACTCGTTGGCGACCGATGGGCCATAGGTTTCGGTCAGGCCATAGACGTGGGTGACGTTGAAGCCGGCGGCAGCCATCTGGCCGAGCACTGCGGCTGGAGGTGGCGCGCCTGCGGTGATGAAGTCGACCTTGTGCGTGATGGCGCGCTGCTCGGCGGGCGTTGCATTGAGCAACGTCGACATGACGATCGGCGCGCCGCACATGTGGGTGACGCGGTGGTCGACGATGGCGTCGATCATGCCCCGGGCGCGCACCCAGCGGAGGCAGATGTGGGTGCCGGCCGCCGCCGTGATTGTCCATGGAAAGCACCAACCGTTGCAGTGAAACATCGGCAGCGTCCACAGATAGACCGGATGCTTGGGCAGGCCGGCCGCCAGCACGTTTGCGTAGCACATCAGGTACGCGCCGCGATGATGGGTGACGACCCCCTTCGGATTGCCTGTCGTGCCGGAGGTATAGCCGAGCGCGATGGCCTCCCACTCGTCTTCAGGCCAGCGCCACACATGCGACGCGTTGCCGGTGGCGATGAAGCGCTCGTAGTCGATGTCGCCGAGCCGTGCACCCGTCTGTGGAAACTGCAAATCGTCGATATCGATGATGCGCGGTCGCGCCGTGGCCAGCGCCAGCGCTTCGGCGACGACGGGAGCGAACTCGCGGTCTGTGAATAGTACCTTGCTGTCGGCATGATCGAGTTGGAAGGCGATGACAACAGCATCAAGGCGGGTATTGATGGTGTGCAGCGTCGCCCCGGTCATCGGCACGCCGTAGTGCGCCTCCAGCATTTCCGGCGTGTTGGCGAGCATGGCGGATACGGTATCGCCCGGACCGATGCCGAGGATCTTGAGTGCCGCCGCGAGTTGGCGCGCGCGCGCGTAGAGATCACGATACGTGCGTCTGATGCCGCCGTGGATGACGGCCACATGATCGGGATAAGTGGCTGCGGTCCGTTCCAGAAAACTCAGCGGTGTCAATGCCTGGAAGTTGGCGGCGGTCTTACCTAGGCCGGTCTCATAAAAATTGTGCGCCGGATCTGGCGAGGCAGCCGCAGAAGGTGAATTGATATCAGGCATGGCGACGGCTCCATCCGGGATCAGATCTGGCGCAGGAAACCAGGATCTCGTCCTCCCGGCAATTGGCCAATCGTCAAGCGACGCGAGGCTAGCAAAGGTCGCTATGAGCGCCCGAGGTTCCGGCAGATGGTCGTGCAGGTAGATTGAAACGGCGTGGCGGAAAAAGGCAGCCCTTGTTGCTGACGCGCTACGTCCAACAGAGGGGCTGAGGTGAGCGCTTGGGGACGGGAGCGCTTGCTCTCGTCCACTGCCCTGTCATCGGGTTCGAGCGACAAGCTGAAATAAACCCAACATATCCAACGGATGGGGGAAATTTCAGTTCAACCAAAGCGAAGTGCAGAGCCGCGATGGCCGTACCGGCTTTTGATCCCGCGTGGTCCCTACAATTGTAAGGTGGGCGCCATATGTCCGGAACCACGGCTCCGGTCAGGGACAGCTCCCATGCGAGTTTT
>JANXYD010000158.1 GCA_025350265.1 Hyphomicrobiaceae bacterium
GGCCGCGGACGTCGCTGACGTCCCGGCCATGCTGTATGTGTGGCCATCCAATGCCTATTCATCCTGCATCATGAGCCCGCTCAATGAGTGAGTATGTGCCCGCGCTGATCAGCATCGCCTTTCACGGGTTGACGCTGGCAATGGTGCTCTACTTGATCTCGGTCGGCCTCTCCGTGACCATGGGGCTGATGGGGTTCGTCAACCTGGCACACGGCGCATTCGCCATGGCGGGCGGTTATGTGGCCTCCACGCTGCTGGCCCACTTCGGCCTTCCGTTCGCCATCGCCATCCTGTTGGCAGTCGTGGTCGTCACGCTCGTGAGCGTTGTTCTTGAACGCCTGCTGTATCGCCGCTTTTACGGTGGTGTCGAGCTCGATCAGGTGCTGCTCACCATGGGCCTGATCTTTATCTCGGTGGGTGCGGCCACCTACATCTGGGGACCGCTCCCGCAACCCATGCAGATTCCGCGCGCCCTGCAGGGTGGCATCGACGTTCTCGGCCGCATCTTGCCGGTCTATCGGCTGTTCCTGATCATTTGCGGCGCAATCATCGTGACGCTGCTCTGGCTGGCATTGGAAAGGACGCGGTTCGGTGCCCAGCTGCGCGCTGCCGTCGATAATCTGCGAATGGCTGAAACCGTCGGCATCAATACCTCGCGCCTGTTTGCATCCGCATTCGCGCTCGGCAGTGGTCTCGCAGCTCTTGGCGGGGCGCTCGGCGCCGAAGTGTTCGCCCTCACGCCGGGCTATGCGCTCGAACACCTCGTCTACTTCTTGATTGTCGTCGCCGTGGGCGGGCTCGGCAGCATTCGCGGCCCGTTCTTTGCCGCGCTCATGGTCGGTATCACCGATACGGCGCTTAAATACTATGTGCCTGAATTAGGCGCGTTCTTCATCTACCTGCTGACCATGGCCATCCTATTGCGCTATCCGCGGGGATTGATGGGCACATGACATCCGAGACACCCACAACATCCAAACCCAACACTGCGACACGCGACGTCGCCGCTACCGCGGCGATGGACGCATTCGCGCGTACGCATCGGCTGTCGCCGCTTGAAGCGTTGCCGTGGCTGGCTGCGGTCGCCGCCTACTTCGTGTTTCCCGATTATCTTGCGCTCGGCTCCCAGATCCTCGCGACGATCATCTTCGCGCTCAGTGTCGATCTGCTGATCGGCTACGCCGGCATCGTCACGCTTGGCCATGCCGCCCTGTTTGGCACCGGCGCCTATACCGCCGGTTTGCTCGCGGCCAACGGCTGGGGCGATCCAGTGTCCGGTCTACTCATCGCGGCGCTGGTGTCGGCGCTGGTCGGCTGTGTCTCGGGCGCGCTGATCCTGCGTACGCATGGCCTCACTCTGCTGATGCAGACGCTAGTGGTTGCGGCGCTGCTCTACGAGGTCGCCAACAAGGCTGGCTACTACACCGGTGGCGGCGACGGCCTGCAAGGCATGGAGGTGTGGCCGGTGTTCGGCCTGTATCGCTTCGATATGTTAGGCAAGGTGGCTTACCTATATTGCCTCACCGTTCTTTGCGTCTGCTGGTTGGTGATGCGCATTGTCGTCAACTCGGCGTTCGGGCGCTCGCTGATGGGCATCCGTGAAAATGTCGCGCGCATGCACGCGATCGGTACGCCGGTGGAGCGCCGCAAGCTGATGGCCTATACGCTCTCGGCAGCGCTCGCCGGCATCTCCGGCGCACTCATCGCACAGACCACAGGCTTTGTCGGACTGGGCGTTCTCAGCCTCGAACGCTCCGGCTCTATCCTCATCATGTTGATCATCGGCGGGGTCGGGCAGTTGTATGGCGCGTTCATCGGCGTGCCGCTGTACATGATAGCGCAGGACAGGTTCGCCACCATCGCTCCGGTCTTCTGGTATTTCTGGATCGGCCTGTTCATGGTGTTCCTCGTGCTGTTCGCGCGTGGCGGCGCGCTCGGCATCCTCCACCGCTTTGTACGACGCAAGGAAGGCGGAGCATGACCGGCACGCCCACCACGCCTGCGGCCATCGAAACGCGGCAGCTGCGCAAATCCTTCGGCGCCTTCGTCGTCACCGACGACGTTGACTTCCGGCTCGAACATGGCGCACGCCACGCGCTGATCGGACCGAACGGCGCGGGCAAGACCACATTCGTCAATCTCGTCTCCGGCGCGCTTGCGCCCACGTCGGGCACGATTGCACTCAACGGTGCCGACGTGACATCGCTATCGCAAGCGCAGCGGGTCAAACGTGGACTTGTTCGCACGTTCCAGATCAATCAACTGTTTCGCAAGCTCACGGTGCTCGAAAACGTCGGACTTGCTGTCACCGAGCGAAATGGACTTGCCGGCAATGCCTGGCGTCCGGCCGGCCGCAATCGCGCTGTGCTCGACGAAGCCTACACGCTGTTAGAACGGGTGGGCTTGGCGGCTGACGCGTCGCGGGCAATCGCCGATCTATCCTATGGCCGCCAGCGCATGACCGAAATCGCCGTCGCGCTTGGGCTCAAGCCGAAAGTACTGTTGCTCGACGAACCGGCGGCGGGCGTCCCGACGGGTGATGTCGGGCTGATCATCGACCTGATCGAACAGTTGCCCGCCGACATCGCCGTCTTGCTGATCGAGCATGACATGGCCATCGTATTCCGCGTGGCCAAGCGCATCACCGTGCTGACCGAAGGGCGAGTCCTGATCGAGGGTACGCCCGCGGCAATCGCACAGAACCCCAAAGTTCGTGAGGTCTACCTCGGCGAGCGGAAACCCCAATGACCGATCCACTTCCTTTGCCGCAACGGTCGCTGGCGCTGACAAACGTCAACGCGGGTTATGGCGAAACCGTCATCCTCAATAACTTGTCGCTGGTCCTTCACGAAGGCGAAACGCTCGCTGTGCTTGGCCGCAACGGCGTCGGCAAGACGACGCTGCTGTCGACTTGCATGGGCTATACCCGCCTGCACAACGGCACTGTCAGTTTTCTCGGACAGGACATTGGCGCCGTTGCCATCCACAGACGTTCCGCCCTCGGCCTCGCACTGGTGCCGCAGGAGCGCGAAATCTTCAAATCGCTCAGCGTCGAAGAAAATCTCGTCGTCGGTCAACGGCCCGGCAAATGGGCGCTGCAGCGCGTCTATGACTTTTTTCCATCGCTGCACAAGCGCCGCCGCAGTCGCGGCGACCAGCTCTCCGGCGGCGAACAGCAGATGCTTGCCGTGGGGCGCGCGTTGATGGGGAACCCAACGTTCCTGTTGCTCGACGAACCGCTGGAAGGTCTCGCGCCCGTCATCGTCGATCAGTTGCTTGCCGGATTGCAGCGCCTGAAGACGGAAGAAAACATGACAATGTTGCTGGTCGAGCAGCATGCCCATCTCGCCATGGAATTCGCCGAGCGCACGGTCATTCTCGATCGCGGCGCCATCGTGTTTGATGGTCCGAGCGCCGTACTGGCGGCTTCGCCTGAGAAGCAGGCTCAACTACTTGGGATCGGCGGCATCGTCGCACATTGATGGCGCTCGCAGCTTGACGGGTACCTTCGATGCAACCGAATTCGAAGGGCTCAATGTCATCGGGCTTAAGCCGGATGTAGAGGTGCACGCGACCGGTATGTAAAAAGCGCGTGCACTTGGGGCACCGGAAGCGATTCAGAGACTGTCGCGGCTCGCTGGAAAAATACGGGCGGTCCTCAGCCGGTGATCAACTGATCCAGCGTGATCGGAAACTTGCGCACGCGAATACCGGTGGCGTGCCAGACAGCGTTGGCGATCGCACCGGCGGTGCCGGTAATGCCGATCTCGCCGACGCCCTTGATGCCAAGTGCATTCACGTGGGAGTCGACTTCTTCAACGGTGATCGCTTCTACCGACGGCACGTCGGCATTCACAGGAATATAGTACTCGCCGAGATTAGCGTTGATTATACGGCCGGACCTTCGGTCCATATGAGCCTGCTCATGCAGCGCGAACGATACGCCCCAGATCATGCCGCCCAAAAGTTGGCTCTCTACCATCCGTGGGTTGATGATGCGGCCAGCGGCGAATGCGCCGACCACGCGCGTTGTGCGGATTTGGCCCAGATCGGGATCAACCTTGACCTCGGCGAATACGGCCCCGTGCGAATGCATTGCGTAGGTCTCTTGCGCAGAGGGATCGGCCGCGCTTTGGCCTTGAGCGGAAATCTCGTCGCGCCCGGCTCGGCTGAGGATATCAGCAAAACTTTCATTTCGACTTTCGTCATTACGGGCGTACAGGCACCCGCCTCGGGCGATGACACCGCCGTTGCCTGCACCGAACAATGGTGACTTGGCGTCACTCGTGGCGAGATCGGCAAGGGCGGCGATTACGGCCGCTCCGGCGTTGTGGATCGCCATGCCGGCGGTGGCGGTATGTGCCGAACCACCGGCAATTCCGGCATCGGGCAGATCGGAAGTCCCAGACCGGAACGCGATTGCCTCCATGTCGAGCGCGAGAGCGTCAGCTGCGATTTGCGCCAGTGCGGTCCAGGCGCCCTGTCCCATATCATGGGCGCCAATTTCCATCATTCCCTGGCCATCACGCCGTAACGTAGCTTTCGCATTGGCCTGGAACATCAGCGCTGGAAACGTTGCTGTGCCCATTCCCCATCCAACGAGCAATCCGTCGCGGTCGCGCATCTGCCCGGTGCGAAGAGGGCGGCCTGCCCAGCCGAAGCGTTCGGCACCCCGCGTGTAACATTCACGCAGTGCCTTTGACGAAAATGGTTTGCCAGAAATCGGTTCTACATCGGCATAATTAGCTAGCCTGAATGTCAGTGGATCCATACCGCAAGCATTCGCCATCTCGTCGATAGCACTTTCGAGTGCGATTGAGCCGGTCGCCTCACCGGGCGCACGCATGAACAGTGGCGTGCCGGTATCGACACGTACGGCGTCGTGCGATGTCGAGATGGCAGGGCTGGCGTAAAGCGTATGCGATGCGTCGGAGGCAGGTTCAAAAAAATCGTCGAACGTGCTGGATTGCGTTCGCGTGTGATGGGCAATGGCAGTCAATTTTCCCTGCGCGTCTGTCCCCATGCGAATGGTCTGACGCGTCGGTGCGCGATGGCCGACCGGGCCGAACATCTGCTCGCGGCGGAGCACCAGCTTGACCGGCCGCCCCACCATGCGGGCAGCGATGACGCCAAGGACCTGTGGTCCAGAGATGAACCCCTTGGATCCAAATCCGCCGCCGAGGAACGGGCTGCGGATGTGGATATTGTCAGGCGAGATGCCGAACAGCCCTGCCAGCCGACCTTGCGCCATGGCAAGTGCCTGGCTTGGCGTATCGATCGAGAGCATGTCGCCGTCCCATGCGGCAACAATCGCGTGCGGCTCCATCGGGTTGTGGTATTGGGGTGGGGTCTCGTAGGTGACGTCGAGCCGGTTCGCAGCGGCGGCAAGCTTTTTTGCGACATCGCCCTTGTAAATCTCCGATGGATTTCCAACGCCAACGCTTGGCGGTACGAAGCTTTCGCCTGCATCGAGGGCGACAATAGGATCCTCGACCTCGTATTTCGGTGCGAGCAATGCGGCGCCTTCAGTAGCGGCCTCTAGCGTTTCAGCAACCACAACGGCGATTGGCTGATTTGCGTATCGTACCCGATCGCTCTGCAACAGATCGAGCTTGAACATGAAAGGATTTGTCTTGGCGTCCGGGTCCTCGGCAAGCGCCGGCCTGTTGGCTGGCGTTATGACCTCGACGACGCCCGGATGCGATTTTGCGGCCTGCACGTCGAGAAACGCCACGCGACCGCGCGCAATGCTGCTTAATGCCAACACGGCGTAAGCCAAACCATTTGGATGATTATCTGCGGCGTATCGAGCGGCGCCGGTTACTTTGAGGATACCATCGCGGCGGGTCAGCGGTTGGCCGATGTTTGAGCCGTGCCTGATGTGCGGCATTGGTGACGTAGGCGGACTTTCAGACATGGTGAGTAACCCCTGAAGCGAATGCCGACGCCGGCAGCGCGGCAACGCGCGCGGGCGTCCCCGACGCAGCCAACGAGAGCGCGCGCACGATGATGCGGCGGGCAAGTTCGATCTTGAAGCCGTTGTCTCCGGATGGCTTTGCATCGACGAGCGCCGCAGTGGCAGCGCGGTGGAAGAGTGCTGCGTCAGCTTGGTTACCAGCAAGCAACAATTCGGCTTCGCGGGCGCGCCAGGGTTTCAGTGCGACGCCGCCGAGCGCAACGCGCGCCTCCAGGATTCGCCCCGCATCGAGGCGCAAGGCAGCTGCAGCCGATACGACAGCGAAGGCGTAGGAGGTGCGCTCGCGCACCTTGAGATAGCGAGAATGCGGTGCAAACCGGTCTGCAGCGGCTGGCAATCGAATTGCGACGATCATGTCTCCCCTTTCGAGCACGGTATCGCGCTCCGGCGCGTCTGCTGGCAGGCAATGCAATTGGTCTAGCGGTATATCTCGCTTCCCTGCTCGCCCTTCCACCTCGACGACCGTGTCGAAAGCGACCAGAGGCACGCAAAAGTCCGAGGGGTGCGTTGCGATGCAGTTCTCGCTCCAACCGAGCACGGCGTGCAGCCGGTTATCTCCGCCTCTCGCATCACACCCCGCACCAGCAACACGCTTATTGCAGGCGCTCGCTGCATCGTAAAAATAGCCGCAGCGCGTCCGCTGCAGAAGATTTCCGCCAACGGTTGCGGCATTGCGGAGTTGGGCTGTTGCGCCCGACAGCAGCGCCTCGGCCACGGCGGGAAAGTGGCTCGCGAAATGAGCATCATGAGCAAGCTCCGCATTCCGAACGAGTGCACCGATCCGCACACTACCATTCGCCAGCGTCTCGATGCGGTCGAGGCCGGTCAGGTGGGTAATGTCGACCAACCGATCGGGAGCAACGACACCCCCTTTCATCAAGTCAAGCAGATTGCTGCCCGCGGCCAAATACGCGGAACCCGGTTCGGAGGCCGCGGCGACGGCCTCACGCACCGTTGTGGGTCTGACATATTCGAAGGATTTCATACAACCTCCTGCTGCTTTGAAGCACGCATGACCTTTTGTGCGTCGAGCACCGCTTGCGTAATCCCTTGGTACGCACCGCAACGGCAGAGATTGCCGCTCATGCCCTCACGCACGCGCTCGGCGTCGTCGCCGGCCTGAGCCTCCTGGATCAGTCCGATCGCGCTCATGATCTGGCCGGGCGTGCAATAGCCGCATTGCAGGCCGTCACAGGCTATAAACGCGTCTTGGACCGGATGAAGTTGCTCGCCTTGCGCCACGCCCTCGATCGTCAATATTTCGGCGTTGTCGAGGCTAGCCGCCAAGGTAAGGCACGAATTGATCCGTCGGCCATTCACAAGGACGGTGCACGCGCCGCATTGGCCACGATCGCAACCCTTTTTGGTCCCAGGTAAATCGAGACGCTCGCGCAGCAGATCGAGCAGCGTCACGCGTGGATCGTCGAGCACGATTGTTCGCTTTAAGCCATTTATGACGAGGGTTTTCGTGAGGCTCATGGTCGGCTCCGAGATTATTCCTATTGGCAGAAATCAAACATTCCTTGATGCCGATGCTGTGTTCGGTGCAGTGGCGATCCATCGCGACTTCTGCAGATCACGATTCATTCGCGGACAACGCAACACAGATGTTATGGTTCAGCGCAGCTCGAGAGATATACGGAGGCGTCCTCCGATTTGCAAGTCAATACGAGATCAGGCGATCGGCATGAGCCAATCGAAGGCATCACGGAGGGGCGGTGTGCGAAAGCCGCGTGCCGATGCGGCGCGCAATCGCGAGCGCGTCCTGCAGGCAGCGACACGCGCTTTCAGCGCGGGCGGTGCCGAAGCCAGCCTCGAGGCTGTAGCACGCAGCGCCGAAGTGGGCATCGGCACACTCTACCGGCATTTCCCGACGCGAGAAGCCTTGTTCGATGCTGTCTACCGGCGCGAAGTCGATCAATTGGCCGAGTTGGCAGAAACATTGAAGCAAGGTCGTTCGCCAGTGGACGATCTGCGTCGCTGGATGCATGCGATGGTGGATCTCGTTGCAACGAAAAAGGGAATGTCAACAGCACTTACTCTTGCGGCATACAAGAACGCAGATCTCATGTCGTACTCATTCGATACATTGACACGGGCTGTCGGCATGCTGCTGGGCCGCGCGGTCGCGGCGCGTAAGATCCGTGACGACGTCAGCCCCCAGGATCTGATCCGGACCCTGGTCGGCATGTGTTACGTTCAGGATCAGCCCGACTGGAAGGCGAGCGTGGTCCGGCTTGTAGATGTCTTCATCGATGGCCTGAGCGTCCGTCCCGGCCAGAAGCGGCAGCCAAACCTCGAAGGCCGCTAACGGTTCTGCCGGCCAGCGGCAGGTATGGCAGACCATACTGGTTTGTCGATCAGCCTGTCGGACGCCAGCCAGAACTGGCATACGGACATGTCCTACACCGCCCAGATCGCTTGCGTGCTTCCTATTATACCTTGATTGGGTCAAGCTTCTCTGCCGCGAGTACGTGTTGAGCCGCACGCCAGCCGCCGAACTGCGAGATATCGCGAGCGCCCTGAATGCTTTCCGCTTCGACCAAAAATCCCTTTATCGATCGGCCATCCGCGATCCGGATCGAGCCAATTGAAAGCGGTACCGGCACGGCCGCGACGAACGACCCGAAGGCTGCAGGATCGAGCGACCAGATTTCAATCTCCATCGAAGTGCCCTGGCCAGTAGCAACACGCAACATGCCGGGTTTTGGCGGTACACTCCCCTGAAGTGCAAACATCCGATAATCCGGCGCGGTCTTGACTGCGGCAACAAATTGCCCGCTCAGCGAAAGCAGCTCATGGTTCAGCGGCATGCCCGACAAATGCGCGCCGACGACGGCAATCTCAATGCGCGCCGGTTTGGATTCGCTGAATCCCGCAATCATTGTGGGGACGCGCGTTCCCGCGATAGCTCCGAGCGGCAGTCCTGTTGCGGCATGGTAGCGGCCACCGATCTCGGCGAGGGTGACGTCTTGTCCAGCTTTACCAAGGAACGTCACGCCCGACGGACGCCCGACAGCATCTATCGCGGAGGGCACTGCAATTCCTGCCATATCGAAGAAGTTAACGAAGTTCGTATAGGTTCCGAGACGCGAATTCAGTGTGAGGGGATCAGCGGCGACTTCGGCTGTCGTGTAAGCTGTCGGTGCGGTCGGCACCATCAGTACGTCGACATGAGCGAGAGCTGCCAGCGCCCGCGATTTGAGTGCCTCCAGAGCCTCGATACCGCGGAACAGATCGACGGCGGAATACTTCCAACCAGTGTCAATAATGGCCCGTGTGACCGGATGGCAGGCGTCTGGATTCGCCCGTATAAACTCACCGACGGCGCTCGTGCGTTCTGCCACCCACGGGCCATCATAGAGCAAGGCCGCAGCTTCGAAACAGGCGGTGAGATCAACCTCGCTGATCCGCCAGCCAAGTGAGCGCGCTCGTGCAATCGCCGCGTCAAAACCAGCTTCGGCACTCGCATCACCAAAGTGGCGGCGATCTGCCGTGCGCGGCACACCCAGGCGAATTGCGCCGGACGACTGGATACTGCCGCCAGACTCCGTCCGTTTGTCCGGTTCGCGCAGGACGTCGAGGGCGCAGAGCGCATCACCTACAGAGAGAGCGAAAATCGACACACAGTCGAGCGAGCGGCAGGCCGGCACCACACCGAGAGTTGATACGATCCCCAATGTAGGTTTTAGGCCGACAATGTTGTTGAGACCGGCGGGAATACGGCCCGAGCCGGCGGTATCGGTGCCGAGAGCCAAGGGTACAATGCCGCGCGCGACTGCCACTGCAGAGCCCGAACTGGAGCCGCCCGGAACGAGATCAGAATTGATCGCGTTGCACGGCGTCCCATAGGGCGATCGCACGCCGACGAGACCCGTCGCGAACTGATCGAGGTTTGTCTTGCCAATGACGAGGGCGCCCGCACGCCGGAGCCGCGCAACTGCAGGCGCGTCCTGCGCGGGACTGTACGCAAATGCCGGGCAACCCGCCGTCGTCGGCAAACCCGCGACGTCGATGTTGTCTTTGATTGCCACCGGAATGCCGAACAATGGTCCATTGCGATCCCCCGAGCGCGCTAAGCTTTTTGCTTCTTCCAAAACTTCGGCTTCTGGCCGCAACGAAATGAAAATAGCAGCGTCGTTGGCCGCAGCGATCCGCGCATAGGATCGCCGAACAGTGTCGGCGATCGCATGCGGTACTGTCCGGTGGACCGCCAGCAACTCTGCAATCGTCTCTTGCGACGTCACTCCGGTGCCGGTGGCCATCTTACGCTCCGTCCTGATTAGGAATGACGCTCACGTGCGCAGCAACGATGAACCAGCCATCCGGGAAGCGAACCCACGTCTGCATCTGGCGGCCGACTTTCCCTACCAACGAAGCCCGGTAAAACAGCGTTGAGGCGACAGCGAAATCTGTGCCGTACGTCGTAATGACGGTTTTCTCTCGGGTGCGCTCGAGGCCGAATGGAGCGCGAGCCGACCGGAACGCTTGGATCTCATCATAGCCGTAGAGATTTTCAGTAATGCCGTAGCGCAGCGTAAGCGGGTCGTTGCGAAATAGCGCTCCCAGGGTCGCCACATCGTTGGTCACTAGGGCCGTTTCGTAGCGTTCGAAAGCGGCGCTAACTGCGGCGACGACGTCCGGACGATCGATCTGCATCAAACACCTGCATTGGGGTTGGGCGCCGATACGGCACCGCTTTGTTCGAGGAAATGGGCCACACGCAAGACGATGTCCTCGCGCCATGGCGCCGCTATGACTTGGACGCCAATGGGCAATGGAGACAACGGTACCGGCACGGCAACCACCGGCAGGCCGACAAACGAAATCGGCTGAGTGAAGATTCCGATGTTCGGTCGCAATGGCACCTGACGCCCGTCGAGATCCAACATCGTCTGCCCGATTGACGGCGCCGTGCATGGCGTTGCCGGTGCCAGCAACACGTCGACATCCTGGAAGAGTTGCAAAACGGCATCGCGATACCAGCGGCGGAATTTCTGCGCGCGAATGACAGCGACCGCCGGGATCATGGAACCCGCGATCAACCGATCGCGGACGGCCGGATCGAAATCATGCGGCCGTGCGCGCAAGCGTTCCAGGTGCAAGGCTGCACCCTCGGCTCCAGTGATGACGAATGCCGCGGCACGGGCCCTAGCGGCTTCGGGAATATCGATTTCGCGCGTCACGCCAAGTGCTGCGGCCACGCGCGCAACGGCCGTAAGAGCATCCGCGCTAGCACCGACTTTGAAATAGCCACCGAGCGTCGCCATCCGGAGTCCGGTGATGCCGCTATTGAGCATCCCACCGACCAGTTCCATCGGGCGAGGCGTTTGCGCTGGATCATCCGCATCGGCGCCTTGCATAGCATCGTAGGCTAGTGCCAGATCGCGCGTTGAGCGCGCCAAGGGGCCGAGATGATCGAAGCTTGCAACGAAGGGAAAGGAGCCGGCGCGTGACAAGCGCCCATATGTAGGCTTCAAGCCAAACAAGCCGCAGAAGGACGCCGGCACACGGATGGATCCGTTTGTATCCGACCCGAGCGCCAGTGGGACCAGTCCGGCGGCCACTGCGCCGCCCGAGCCGCCAGACGAGCCGCCTGTCATGCGCGAAAGATCATGCGGATTGCGGGAGGGGCCATCATGCTCATTCTCGCCCGTAAAATCGTAGGCGTACTCGCCCATGTTCAGTGCACCAACAAGAACCGCTCCCGCGGCTTCGAGCCGCCGCACCAACGGCGCGTCCTTCTTGGCAGCGCCACGTTCGCGATTGAGTTTTGACCCGGCGCGGGTTGGCAATTGTGCCACATCAAACAGGTTTTTCACGGCGAACGGCACGCCTGCAAGAGGGCCGGGCGGCTTGCCTGCAGCGCGCTCCGCATCGACGGCTCCGGCGCGCGCCATCGCCCGATCGGCGGTGACGTCCGTGAACGCGTTGATCCTTGCATTGTCACGCGCGATCGCAGCGAGAGCATCGGCGACGATGCTGGTTGCCGATGCTTCGCCACTTGAAACGCGATGGGCGATTTCCGCGGCGGTTTGAAACGGGTTGGACACGCGGGCCTCTGTTTTCACAGTTTCTGCGCTCAAGGTTTGAAGACTGGTGCCGGCTCGATTTCGTCAATCAGAGAAAAATCGTCAACGAATTGTATGGCGACTGAAAAAGCATGAAGGCTCTGACTGATCGTCGGCCGCCACGCGGGATCAATCGTCAGGCCGAGCCATTTTGCATGCGTGTCTATCAAACTGTCGTAAAGGGCTGGCGTGTCCGGCATCGGTGCCTCCAGATGTATCAGACGGGCGGCTTCGGAACCGCATCAAGAAGTTCGCGCGTATACTCATCTTTGGGTGCCGTCAGTACTTCCGCCGTAGTGCCTTGCTCGATGATACGGCCAGAGCGCATCACGATGACACGATCACACAGCAAGCGCACAACGTTGAGATCGTGGCTCACAAACAGATAGCTCATGCCGAGCCGGTCCTTCAGGTCCTGCAGCAGATTGAGTACGACGGCCTGAACCGACACATCCAGCGCAGCCGTCGGTTCATCCAGAATAACAAGGCTTGGCTCCAATGCGATAGCTCGCGCAATACCGACGCGCGCTTTCTGTCCGCCGGACAATTGGTGTGGAAACCGATCCAGCAAATCGTTCGGCAAACCAACCATCTTCGCCAGGTTCTCGACACGAGCGCGTACCTCACCCGCAGCCAATCTGCCTTCAAACCTCAAAATCGGATCGGCAATCGCACGTGCAGCTGTGAAACGAGGATTAAGGCTCTCGGTCGGGTCTTGAAAGACCATTTGGAGACGCGGGCGGATTGGGGATGCGGCAAAGGACCTAGCCGGTTGGGTCGCGATGTCGGCACCTTCGAATAGAATGCTCCCTGACGTTGGATCAATCAGCCGCGTGACCATCAACGAGGTCGTGGACTTGCCGCAGCCAGACTCACCGACGAGCCCCACGCTTTCGCCACGACGCACCTCGAAACTGATGCCGTCAACCGCGCGGAAGGCGGCGTCCGTTTCTTGATCTTTTCGCCGGCCTGCCACCCTGTTGAACAACGATCGCAGCGAGCCCCGCGAATATTCTTTCACAAGGTTTTCGACCCGCAACAGCGGTGCTGCTTCCGGAATTACCGTGGCAGCTGTGCCGCCGCTTTTCGGTTCCGGCGCCGCGGCCTCTGGCAGGAGATCGCGCAAAGTGGCACCGGGCCGTGGTGTCGCCCGCATCAGTTTGCGCGTGTAGGGATGAGCCGGTGTCTTGAAGATGACCGATGATGGGGCAGTTTCAACGACGCGGCCTTTCTCCATGACCACGACGCGATCAGAGTATACGGCTGCCAAGCCAAGATCATGGGTGATCAGGATCGTTGACATACCTTGTTCACGCGTCAGTTCGACGAGTAGGTCCATGACGGCTTTTTGTGTAGTCACATCGAGCCCGGTCGTCGGTTCGTCCGCGATCAGAAGTCGTGGCCGGCAGGCAAGAGCCAGAGCGATGACAATCCGCTGACACATGCCGCCCGATAGCTCGAACGGGTAGGCATGGTAACGCTCGGCGGGCCGCGGTATGCGAACACGTTGCAGAGCCGCAATAGCCTTTGCGCGGGCGTCACCTGATGTCGCGACCGAATGTTCGCGCAGAACATCCTCGATTTGCAGCCCCACTTTGCGGATGGGATTGAGCGCCGCGCGCGGGTTCTGAAAGATCATGGAGATTTCGCGCCCACGCAGATCGCGCATCGCGTGGTCTGACTGCGCTTCGATGGGGATGCCGGAAAACATGATGCTGCCGTCGGCAATCCGGCCAGCCTGGTCGAGAATGCGCATCACCGCGTAGGACATGACAGATTTACCGGACCCCGACTCGCCGACGATGCCCACCGTCTCGCCGTGGCCGACTGTCAGATCTATACTGCGCACGGCCTCGACGCGACCGCGCCGGGTTTTGAATTCGACCGTCAAGTTGCGCACGTCGAGCAATGGGGCCGGGGTCATGGGTGTCTCACGTGCGCCGCTGCGGATCGACGATGTCACGCAGGCCATCACCGATCAGATTAAAGCAGAACACGCCCAGCATGAGCGCAAGCCCCGGGAACAGTGCCACCCACCATTCACCAGATACGATGAAACTGGCCCCTTCGGCGACCATTATGCCCCACTCGGGCGTTGGCGGACGAACTCCGAGGCCGATGAAGGAAAGCCCGGCCGCATTCAGAATTGCGTATCCCATGGTCAGCGACATCTGCACGACCATGAGTGGCATGATATTGGGCAGAATGTAGGTCAGCGCGATGCGCCATTCACTGTTGCCGGTCAGGCGCGCCGCTTGCACAAAACCCGCGTTCCGCCGCACAGCGGCTTCCGCGCGAGCCAGCCGCACATAGAGTGGGAAGTTGATGATTGCTGTTGCCAGCACAATGTTGGTGACCGTGTTGCCGAGGGCTGCAACGATACCCATGGCGAGGACGAACAACGGGAAAGCCATTATCGTGTCAGCGATGCGGCCGATGATGCTGTCGGTCCAGCCTCCGAAGTACCCAGCGGCAATACCGGCGATGCCACCCACTGCGAAAACCAGCGCGACCGAGAATACGGAAATCGCCAAATCGAGCCGAGTGGCCATCAGCACCCGGCTGAACACATCGCGGCCGAGTTGATCGGTACCGAACCAGTTCCGCGCCGACGGTGGCCGTAGCGCGTTGCCGGTGCTGCTGGCCAAGGGGTCAAAGGGGACGATGTAAGGTCCAAACAGGGCCACGAAGACGATCAAAGCCAGCAGCAAAAAGGCAAATGTAGTGACACCGTTGCCTGCAACAATATAGCGCGCGTGCGCGAACGTTGCGGACAAGCCGCCCCGCTCGGTTGGTACAACAGACTCGTAATCGGCGTCCACGGTCATGCCGCGATCCTCACGCGTGGATCGATCAGCCCATAGACGATATCGATCCCCAGATTTAAAAGCACGTACATGATCGCCATCATCAGCACGAAGCCCTGGACCGGCGCATAGTCGGAAGCGATAAGGGCTTCTACAGCGTAAGATCCGATGCCGGGCCATGCGAACACTTTTTCGACCAGCACGTTGGCACCTAGTAAAAACGAAAACACCATACCCAACGTTGTCACCACGGGTAGTAGCGCATTGCGGAACGCGTACGTGATGATGACACGCCGCGAGGAAAGACCGCTCGCCCGCGCTGTGCGGATAAATTCGGAGGATAATGCCGCCAACATAGACGCGCGTGTAATGCGTGCGATCGGGGCGAGCGCGAAGAATGCGAGCGTAATGCCGGGCAACATCATTTGTGCCAGCGCGGCGCGGAACGTTTCACCGTCACGGGCCAGAAGACTGTCAATCAACAGGAAGCCCGAAACGGTCGGGGGTGGTGATGCAAATGTGTCGAGGCGGCCGAGCGGCGCAGGTGCCCAGCCGAGCAGAAAGTACACCACATAAACCAGCAATAAACCTGTGAAGAAAACCGGCAGGGATACACCGGCGGTCGTCACCACCCGGCAAATGTGATCGACGATGGACCCTTGGCGTACGGCCGCGAGGATGCCGAGCGGCAGCGCAATCAGCACTGACATTACCAACCCGAACAAGGTCAACTCGGCCGATGCAGGGAGCCGCGACAGCAAGTCTTTCAAAACAGGCTGTCCTGTTGTCAGCGACTGGCCGAGGTTGCCGTGCAGCAAATCGGTGACGTAGCGCACGAACTGCACATGGAGGGGTTGATCGAGCCCGAGTGCCGCTTTGATTTGCGCAATCGACTCGGCCGACGCAGTCGGGCCCGCGAAATAGGTCGCTGTATCGCCCGGCAGCACACGGGTGAGCAAGAAGGTGCACACAATGACGCCCGCAAGTGCTGGCATGGCTGCAAAAAGGCGGGCCACGGTTGCGTGCACAATTGCCTCCTTACTATGTTCATGCCGCCGGGTTGCGACCTATAAACTCTTGGTGATGTAGCGGAAGTCCGGCTCGCGCGAAGGCCAGTACTGATAGCCGCCGATATTCTGGGTCATGGCGACATCGTGCAGCGGCTGCGCGATCGGAATGAAGGGCACGTCCGTAATCGCCATGTCGACGAATGCCTTCACATTCCTTTCGTACTCCGCTGGATCGCCAGAGAAACGCGCGGTGTCAATCAGCTTGTCCATGGCTGGGTTCTGGTAGGACGGAATGTTGAAGATCGAATTTCGCCCATGATATTTCCAATAGAAAAAGTAGTCAGCCCAATCGAGCCAGCCACCGAAGCGATTGACCACCATCGGTAACGTTTTCTTGCTGATCTCGCCGCGAAAGTTCGCACCCGTCACCTTCTGGATTTCAACGTCGATCCCTAGCGGCGCGAGGCTTTCCTGCACAAGCACGCACAATGGTTCAGCAATGGTGCCGGAGCCCGCGTCAAAAATCAGCTGTGTCTTGAATGGTGCAACACCCGATTCCTTCATCAATGCCTGGGCTTTTGCGATATCCGTTTTGTAGGGGAATTTCTGCGGCCAGACAGTCGTCTGGGACGTGGCGGGGCCGCCCCACATTGGAATGCCGCGACCGAACAGTGCAGCCTGCATGATTTTCTCGTACGGCATCGCGTACGCAACCGCCTGACGGAGCTTCACGTTGGTGAACGGGCCGACTGCGCAGTTCAGCGCCAGGTACCAGATGGCATTGGGCACGGGCACACCGACAACGCGGACTTTGCCGGCTTCCAGAAGATCCTTGAAATCCTTGGGTGGCAGCCCGTAGGACATGTCGGCATCACCCCGCTCGATCAACGCGCGGCGCGTGCTGGGGGACGCGATGTCACGTGTAATGATGCGGCGCATTTCAGGCAGCTTGCCGCCCTTCCAGCCATCAAAGCGCGTGTATATTGTTTCAGTGCCGGGCTTCCAACTCTCAACCTTGAAAGCACCGCTGCCGGCAATATTGTTCTTGAGGTACTCTTTCGCCCATGGATCGTCGCCTGCGTTTTTAATCGCGAGTTCGCTGTCGAAAACGAACGGGATCGTTACGGCCAGATCCGGCAAAGTCATCTTGTCTTTGCGTGCGAAATCGATGCGGAACGTCTTCTCGTCAACGACAACGAACTGCTCCGACTTTTCGAGACTACCTGCGTTCATCTGGGTAGTGGCAAATCCGCCGATCGAGACGGCACGATCGAGCGACCACTTCACGTCTTTGGCAGTGACACCACGGCCGCTGTGGAACGTGGCGTCTGGGCGGAGCTTGAATGTGCAGCTCATACCGTCAGCGGCCAGTTGCCAGCTTTCGGCCAATTCGCCCTCAAGCTCGGTCATCGAGAAACTACCACCAATTCCGCCGGGGAGTGGCACCGGCTTGAATCGGAGCAGGCGATCGTAGCAGTTGATCGAAACGCCGTTAACTGGCTGCGAGGAGCCAATTCCCTGCATGTCAAGGCTGTTTGGTCCGTACTCTTGAACAACGACAAGCGTATCTTTGCGGCCCGGCGAGGTTTGAGCGCGAACTGGTCCGGAAGCGGCGGCAGCAGCTGCGGCCGTTGCAGCGACAAAAGCTCGACGACTGATTGAGGACATGCCCTTGGTTTCCTGGATCTTGACCCGAGTACTCATGCGCTAGCTGTCGCAAAACCGGCTGAAGTAACACAGAGACTTTAACAACAGAAATTCAGTGGCTCACGCGCTCAAACGCGAATCGCACGCCGTAAATGTGTGCGTCATGCCCAAAATATGCGCATTGCATACCTCCGGTCTTACGTGCGCGACTGATCACAAGGCTTAGCTGCGATGTCTGCACGACGAGAGAGCGTGGACTTGTGGGGGTTACGGACGGAGAGGCCGCAGTGACAGGCAACTTCTCCCAAACGAGTTTCCGGCGGTCGACAACGGAGCAACGTCTGCAGCTGATCTTGTGGACGACTCCGCCACGGCGGTTTGGGAGAAATTCTAAAAAACGGCCGGCGGTTCTGTGTCTGCAAAAGCGCATGGTGGGCCCGGGAGGACTTGAACCCCCAACCAGACGGTTATGAGCCGTCAGCTCTAACCATTGAGCTACAGGCCCCAGCCATGCGCGCCCGTCTATAGCATCGGCCCGCGCTGGTGTAAGCCCCGATGTACTGGTCGCGGACAGGTCACAAACTTCACCATTGCGCCGGGGGGCCCCGGTCTTGCCTTACCCTCGCCTGTCGTGGGCACAGGGCCATGTCGGGCGTGCTGTCGGAGCGCTTGCTTTAACCAAATCGCCCGCTAAAACTGCGCGTCACCCGTCAATCAGCCGAAGCAAACCAAATGATCATCGCCATCGACGGCCCGGCGGCTTCGGGCAAAGGAACGCTGGCGCGGCGGATCGCGTCGCACTTCCACTTGGCGCATCTCGATACCGGCTCGCTGTATCGCGCTGTCGCGCGTGACATTCGCCGCCACGGCGGCTCGCTGGAAGACGCCAGCGAGGCGGCCGAAATGGCGCGCAGGCTCGATGCCGAGACCTTGTCCGATCCAGGTCTGCGCGACCCCGGCGTGGGCGATGCCGCCTCCATCGTCGCCAAATTCCCCGAAGTCCGGGAGGCACTGCATGAATTTCAGCGTGACTTCGCCCTACAGAAATCGGGCGCGGTCCTCGACGGCCGCGACATCGGCTCGGTTGTATTGCCCGATGCTCATGTCAAGATTTTCGTGGTCGCCGATGTCGAAGTGCGCGCGCGCCGCCGTTACAGCGAATTGTTGACGCGTGGCGAACCGGTCACTTTCGAAGGCGTGCTTCAGAGCATCAAGGGGCGCGACGACCGCGACATGAACCGCAGCACCTCGCCCATGAAACCCGCCGCCGATGCCCACTTGCTCGACACCACCAAACTCGATATAGAAGCGGCGTTCGATGCTGCCGTCCGATTGATCACGAGGAAGATCGGCCAACAAGGGTGCCCATAACGGTGCCCTAATCTTCGTTGGCAGGGCTGAAGCCCAATCCCGACAGACCACCGCGCACCGCATCCGACCTTTCGGGACACCGCCAATGTGCGGTTGCTTACCGTACGGGGCTCTATTCTTTTCGTCATGGCCGCGCAGGC
>JANXYD010000159.1 GCA_025350265.1 Hyphomicrobiaceae bacterium
ATGGCCGCGCAGGCGGCCACCCAAGCAACCAGCTACACCGCACCACAGCCTGCTTCACGTTTTGCAATTTATCGAATGTGTGCCTGGGTGTGCGCTCACAATCGACTTGCTTGGGTGGCCGCCTGCGCGGCCATGACGAGAGTGAAGCTTCGGCCGTTGGCGCACGCGTAGGTGTCAGGCAAGTGATAAACGGCATGCGGCGTAAAAAGGGAAATGCGGTCAACGGCTGGGTCGTTCTGGACAAACCGATCGGCATGACGTCGACGCAGGCGGTTGGGGCGGTGCGGCGGGCCTACAACGCGCAAAAGGCCGGACATGCGGGCACGCTCGATCCGTTGGCGTCGGGCATCCTGCCGATCGCGTTGGGCGAGGCGACAAAGACGGTGCCGTTCGCTGTTGATGGCGAGAAAGTTTATCGCTTCGCGGTCCGCTGGGGCGCGGAGACGACGACCGATGACGCCGAAGGCAGCGTCGCCAACAGTAGCGATGCCCGGCCATCGGTTACCGAAATCGCCGCGCTGTTGCCGGCGTTCACTGGCGAGATCATGCAGGTGCCGCCGCAGTTTTCCGCGATCAAGGTCGATGGCGCACGTGCCTACGACTTGGCGCGCGGGGGCGAAACGGTGGATCTCGTGGCGCGGCCGGTGACGATCGATTCGCTTCACATCGAGGCGACGCCGGACGCCGACACGACGGTGTTTGTCGCCGAATGCGGACGCGGCACGTACGTACGCTCGATTGCGCGCGACATGGGTCGACTGCTCGGCTGTTTCGGGCACGTCGTGGAGTTACGCCGCACACGAGTGGCTGGTTTCGACGAGACGGTGGCTGTCACGATGGACACGCTGCGCGAAGACGCGAGCCTGGACGATCCGACTGTTGTCATGGCACATCTGTTGCCGATTGAGGCTGCACTTGACGGAATTATCGGGTTGCCTGTCGGTTCGGACGACGCGGCGCGGCTGACGCGGGGGCAATCCGTGCTCATTCGCGGGCGCGATGCGCCGATCATGGCAGGCGAGGCCTATGCGACCTGCAAGGGCCAACTGATCGCGCTCGGGGCGATCGACAAGGGTGAGTTCCATCCGAGCCGTGTCTTCAATCTCAATTGATCAGCACGCGGGTGGCGTACTGCGCGCCGATGCAGGCTTCTGGCGGGATGACGCCACGTTCGCCATTGCTGTTGACTTGAACGACACGGGTGCGATCATCACTCGATCCAACCTCGAACAAGGCCTGCACCATGATCTATGAATTGCGGATCTACGACTGTTGTCCGGGACGACTGCCGGCGCTGTTAAAGCGATTTGAAAGTACGACGTTAGCGCTGTGGGAGAAGCACGGCATTCGGCAGGCGGGCTTTTTCACGACGGTGATCGGGCCGAGCAGCCACCGCCTCACGTATCTGCTGCAGTGGGAGTCGCTGGCGGAGCGGGAGACCAAGTGGGGTGCGTTCCAGGCCGATCCGGAATGGATTTCGAATCGCAACGCCAGCGAAGTCGACGGTCCAATTCTAGTCAACGTCGAAAGCTCGATATTGGCACCGACCACTTTTTCGAAATTGAAATAGTAGGCGATGGCACTCGACCGAGCGGCGTTCGTCCGCCCCATTGCGCATCGCGGGCTGCACGGTGGCAGACGCGGCCATCTCGAAAATACCGCGCCGGCGTTCGCAGCCGGGCTTCACAAAGGCTACGGCGTCGAGTGCGATCTGCAGCCGTCAGCCGACGGCACGCCGATGGTATTCCACGATTTTACGCTCGAACGGCTGACAGAGGCTGCGGGCCGGGTCGACCGGCGCGCGCCGAGTGAGTTGCGCATGCTTAGCTATCGCGGGCGGAACGAGCGCATGCTCACGTTCGCGGATTTTCTAGACCTGGCTGACGGGCGCGGGCCACTGCTTGTCGAGATCAAAAGCGAATGGAAAGCGCCGCGCCCCGATTTTCTACGCGCGATCGCGGCGCAGGCAAATCGCTATAAAGGTCCGCTGGCGCTGATGTCGTTCGACCCGGCTGTCATGACGGCCATGGTCGAACTCGCACCCAAAATTCCGCGCGGGATCGTCTCGGGCCTTTATGATGGGCCGGATTGGAATGTCGCCAAGCTCGGGCGCAAGCGTGCCTATGCGCTGTCGCAGTTGCTTCAATCACGTGACGCGCAGCCGTCTTTTTATGCCTATGACGTCAAGGCGCTGCCGACGCCGGTAACGCGCTATGTGCGGGAAGTTCAGGATTTGCCGCTATTTACGTGGACTGTACGCAGCGCCGCCGATCGCAAAATTGCAGCCACCTATGCCGACGCGCCAATCTTCGAGGGCTTTGAGGCCTGAAAATTGAGATCTGTCTGGCTTATTTCGACGGCTCGGCAGTGGGTTCGGTTGTGTCGGAGAAGCGGCGACGGTATTTGGATAGGAATGGCCCGAGTATATCGGAATAGTCGTCGGTCCAGGCGCGCATCTTGGTGGCATCGAGCGGCTTGAGTTCGGCAAGTTGCCGGTAGGCCACGAGGGCTGCATCGGATTTGGCGAACAGGCCGACCGTGGAGGCCGATTGCGCGTAGCTGCCGTCGGCTAAATCGTCAGACAGCAGAAAACCGTGCATGCTCGGCACGACAGCAGCGGTCGCGCCGAGAACAGCCTCAAGATCGAGATAGCGGTTGGAGATGTGCAAAAGCACAACGCCTAAAGGCGTCAGCTTGCGGAGATAAAGTTGCATGGCCTCCGCCGTCAAAAGATGCACCGGCACGGCATCCGACGAAAACGCATCGACGACCAGCAGATCGAACGACGCATCGGCTTCCTTGGCGAGCGTGAGGCGGGCATCGCCGATCTTGATGTCGGCGTCGGGCAGGCAGTTTTCGAGAAAGGTGAAGTTTTCGTCGCCGCTAGCGATGTCGATCATGACGGGATCAATCTCAAAGATGCGCCACTGTTCGCCTTCGGCGGCGTGACACGCCATCGAACCCGTGCCGAGGCCGATCACACCATAGCGCCCTTTGCGGCCTTCAGCCGACAACGCGGCGCGGCGGGTGACGACGGTGCGCGCCATCGGACTGTCTTCGTAGTAATAGGTGGCGGGGCTGATATCGGCCACGGCATTACCGTCGTCGTCGCGGATGCGTTGCGCACCGTGCAGCGTCGAGCCGTGCACGAGGGTGTTGTACTGGCCATCGGCCGATTGCATGACGCGATAGACGCCGAAGTAGCTGCGCTGCGCGTCGCCTTTGCGTACGCCCGAGGGCAGCAACGTGACGGCCAGACACATGCCGAGGGCCGCTGTCAGTTGGCGCATCGGATGCCGCCAGTTGAGCGCCAGCGCGATGGCCATGATGAAGGCTGCCAAGGCTGCCGCGCCCCAGCCGGTGATGCCGGAAAATTTTTCAGCATACGGCAAACGCGGCAAGGCCCACGGGACCCAATACACGGCGAGCCCCGCCAGCGCGGCCAGCACCCACAGCGCGAGCGCTTCGCTCCGGCGATCGCGGCCAAGTGCGAGGGCGCCGGGGCGGCAGGCGAACGTCAGCGCGAGCAACAGTGGATATTCATAGACCTCGTTGAATATTTTAGGTGCCAGGAGAGCCGCAGCCAGTCCGCCGAGTGCGCCGCCAAACGACATCCACAAGTAAAATTCGGTGAGCGAACGTGCGGCTGGGCGCATCTCATAGAGCGTCCGATGCGCAACCATGGCAGACACAAAGAATGCGAGCGCGCCAACGGGCGCGGTCAGATACCAGCCTTCGTATACGGTTTGCGACAGCACCAGCATCGCCAGCGTCACCGCCACCGCATGCAACGGCAGCAGCACCGCGTTGGGAACAAGCGCGCGGGCGCGGAAGACGAGAACGAACGTCAACAGATAGAGCGAGAGCGGCAGCACCCATAGCAACGGCGCGGAGGCGACGTCGGTGGTGACGTGGGTGGTGAAGGCAGTCAGCAAGGCAGACGGGATCATCGACAGCAGCACCCAGCGCGCACGCGTGGACCAGGCCGGGTTTGCCCTCCTCTCTTCCGTGGCCGAGGCGAGGGGGCGTGACGCTGCGGCGAGCGGCAGCGTGTGGCGCCGGGCCATGACGAACACTGCAGCCAGACAGAGCACGAGCGCCACGTAACCAATCGTCCAGTAGCGGCTCAGCGCGGACACGCCAAAGGCCGGTTCCAGCACGAACGGATAGCCGAGCAGGGCAACGAAGCTGCCGAGATTGCTCGCGGCATAGAGAAAATACGGATCCTTTGCGGATGGGTGCGCGGTGCCTGAAAACCATGCCTGCAACAGCGGCGCATTGGCCGCGACCGCGACGAACGGCAAACCGACGGCGACACTGAACAGCCCCAGTTGCCACACATACGGCTCCCCCGGCGGTGGTTCGCCCCAGCCTAAGGGCAGCGCGATAGGCAAGGCTGCGGCGGCGAGCATGCAAAAGCCGACGTGGACCAATCCCGTGTATCTGGCGGGCACAAACGTTCGAAGGAGGTGCGCGTAGAGATAGCCGACGAGCAGCGCAATCTGGAAAAAACACACGGCCATGGCCCAGACCGACGGCGCGCCGCCGAGCACGGGCAGCACCATTTTAGCAAACAGCGGCTGGATCGAAAACAGCAGCATCGCGGACAAAAAGATGGTGCCGACGAAGGCCGCGACCAGCGGCGTCAAGATGGCCTCGCGCGCTGACGGAGACATCGAATTGTGCGGGGCCGACAAGTCGTTCATGACAGCTTTCCAGAAATTTGGGCAAGCCTATCATGGCTTAACGAGGCACCAAACCCGAGCGCATGCGCGTCGGTGCGGATGCACCCAGCAACGTCGAAAAAAGGCACAAAGGGGACGGCGGGTCGAGGGCGCAGAGGTGACAGTCACGACCAGCGGCCGAGCGCATCGGCGTCGCTATCGCGGGCGTCGACCCAACTGCCGGTACCGTCTACGGCGACTTCCTTCTTCCAGAACGGCGCTTTCGACTTCAAGTAATCCATCAGAAAGGCGGCCGCCTCGAACGCTACAAGCCGATGCGGCGAGGCCGCCATCACGAGCACGATATTGTCACCGGGGTGCAAAGTGCCGATGCGATGGACGATGAGGCTCGACTGCAATGGCCAGCGCCGATGGGCTTCAGCATCGATGCGCTGCAGTTCCGCTTCGGTCATTCCGGGATAGTGTTCCAACGTCATGCACCGTAGCTCCCGACCGTTCGCCTCGCCACGAACCAGGCCGGTGAAGGTGACGACAGCGCCGATATCCGTGCGTCCAGCAGTGAAGGCGGTTAATTCCGCACCGACATCGAAGTCTGCGGTCTGCACGCGGACAACCATGATCAGCCCCCCGTCACGGGCGGAAAGAAGGCGATTTCGCGGGCACCACCAATGGACGCAGCGGGTTGCGCGTGGGCCTGATCGACTGCGACGCGGATGATGCCGGCGGCAGTGAAGACGGCTGCGTAAGTGTCGCCGCGAGTTGCCTGCCAAGCCAGTACGTCGGCGACTGTGCGGACGTCAACCGGCAGCACGACGTGCTCTTCGGCAGCGCCGATCTTTTCGCGTACCCAGGCAAAGTACAAGAACTTGACGGTCATGGTCAGCACGTCCGGCTTCGGCCTTCAATGATCGATGGCATGGCGTACCGCAGCCTTCAGATAATCGTATCCGGTCATCAGCGTCAGCAAAGCAGCGATCCACAGCAAGGCCAACCCGATCTGGCTGGTGTGGGGCAAGACGCGGTCGCCGGCGGGGCCGGCGATGAGCACACCGAGCGAAATCATCTGCAACGTCGTTTTCCATTTGGCGAGTTGGGTCACGTGAATTTTCACGTTCAGTTCGGCCAGGAATTCACGCAAACCCGATACGAGAATTTCGCGGCACAAGATGATCACCGCGGCCCATATTGCCCAATCGTCGATGGTTTTATCGCTGGTCAAGCCGAGCAGCGCTGCGCCCACCAACAGTTTATCGGCGATCGGATCAAGCATGCGGCCAAGCGTCGATTGCTGATGCCAAACGCGCGCGAGATAGCCGTCCAGCCAATCCGTGATGCAAGCGAGCACATAAAGGGTGAGCGCTAGCCAACGGCCGAGGTCCCCTGAAACCTGCAATAGACAGCCGAGCACCGCCGGCACCGCAAGAATGCGCAGATACGTCAAAACGTTCGGAACGCTGAGCACCAACGGTCGCTTCAGCGCATTTTTAGCGGCGGCATCGTTCATGCCGCTTTGCATCACCATTCCCGATCTCCGTCAATGCACTGCCTCTTCAAACCACCTGCGGCCGGATTGGGTTGCGCTACAGTGCACCAAGATAATGCATACCCCGGACCGATATCGGGGGGGGTGAAGCGGTTTTCCGATAAGCAACACGAAAAATACAGCGAGGTGGGATCGTTGCGCGTTTCCACCAAAATCGCAACGACGCGAGGTGTCGGCGAACGCGGCAACACGATTGATTGGCATTGTCACAACCATGAAAATGTTGCATTTTCATCGCAGGGGTCGTTGCGTTGCAGATCTTATCAAGACCACACCGAAGGCCTCGTCATGAGCGAAATCGGCAGTATCAAACCGGCAGCCGCAAAGCACGACCCG
Organism: Hyphomicrobiaceae bacterium; assembly: GCA_025350265.1. GTDB lineage: Bacteria > Pseudomonadota > Alphaproteobacteria > Rhizobiales > Hyphomicrobiaceae > JABFRJ01. The sequence goes on from JANXYD010000159.1 coordinate 6,565, forward strand.
GCGAGCGTGTTCAAGTCTCCGCTCGATATCGTCGACGAGGTGATGCTGACACGCGGCGAGAAAATCGCGACGCTTGAACGCTGGCGGCAAACGGTGATGCAACAGATGGCCGCCGCCGACGACGGTATGCGCACGCAAGGGATGGCAGATACGCTGGCCAACACCTTGGCCGATATCGGTGCAGCACTCGCACAGTTGCAGGTGCATTCGCCGACCGCGAAATCTTGAACCGCGCTATGTGCTTTGGACCAAAATACGTGTGCATGCCGTAGGCACATTCGTCCGGGCCATGCTTTTATCCGCCAGCACTTCTGAATGCTGCGGCAATTATTCTTGTCGCGCTTCGCTGACGGCTGCGAGCAGCGAGCGCTGAATGACCTGATTACCGGCGCAGACGCTGCCCTTGGTCAGCATCTCCTGCGTGCCAGTCAAATCTGACACGATCCCCCCAGCCTCACGCACCATGAGGCTGCCGGCGGCGATATCCCAGGCACCGAGATTGCGCTCCCAATAGCCATCGAAACGGCCGGCTGCAGTCCATGCCAGGTCGAGACAGGCAGAGCCCGTGCGACGGATGCCGGACGCGATTTTCATGACCTCCTCGATCTCGTCGAGGAAATGGTTATGGTTGGGACGGCCACGATGTGGAATGCCGGTGGCCAACAGCGCGTCTTCCAGTGATTTGCGGGCGGCGACGCGAAGGCGCCGGTCGCGTCCGGTGCGGTCGGCCATGAACGCACCCTTACCTTTTTCAGCCATGAACATTTCATCCATGACCGGATTATAGATGATGCCGGCGACGATTTGCCCCTCACGCTCGAGTGCGATGGCGACGGCGAACAGCGGGTTGCCGTGCAGGAAATTAGTCGTGCCGTCGAGCGGGTCGACGATCCAGCGGTGGGTCTTGTCGACGCCGGGAACCGCGCCGCGTTCCTCCATCAGAAAACCGTAGCCGGGGCGGGCGTGCGACAATTCATCAAACACGATCTGTTCGGCGCGGTGATCGGCAGCGGAGACAAAGTTCGCCGGTCCCTTGATGGAGACCTGCAGATTCTCAACCTCTCCGAAATCGCGGGCGAGGCTTTTGCCGGCCTTGCGCGCGGCAGCCATCATCACAGTCATCAGCGGCGAGGCGGCCATGACGGCCTCCATATCTGGCACCCGCAGGCGCACGTTGGTGTCTGAACGCTGTGCAGCGCGTCAGACGGCTTCAAAGAGCAGATCAGAAAGATAACCGCTTCGGCCCAATCGATCAATGCGGCATGGCTGTAGGAGCATTTTCGGTTGCTGTTTTTTTTCAGCAACCTATTCGTGCTTTTGTAGAGCCTTCCTTTTCGGAACAGTCATAACGTCCGCTGATGACCACCAACCTGTCGATGCGCCAATAATCAACGACGAGCCCCTGCTGCAGCGGCTTCCGGAGGCGTTTCTGGTCACACTGAACGCTCGACAGTTGGCGGCACTGAAAGGGTCGCTTGCGCCGCCGCGCGCCAGTCCACACCGGGTCGATTTTCGCGTAAGCTTGCCATGGTTCGGAGGCCGCTATTATGTCGTGCTGCTTGCTGGCGACGAACGTCGGTCGGTCGACCGGCTGCGACTTGAGGGACAACTGACAGTCGGCCGCATCGCCGCGACTTACAGCGCCGCCATGTTTATGGTCGTAACGCTGCTGATCGTATCCGGCGCAGGGGTTATCTTTTCGATCAGCAAATTGACCGACGACGCGCCGTCCGGCAGTGGCTATCGACGCGGCAATCGGGAAGGACGCCGATCACCCTCCGGTTCCGGTTACTCCGGCGTGATCGACGAAGCGGTCGCGTGCTCCCGCGGCGAGTTGGCCACGGAGTTTTTCCGGCATCGGACTTTTTGTCCATGACGTTGGTTCGATATGCACGTTGACCGTTTCGGCGGTGACGATGGTGTCCGACGCGCCGAATTTGCGCATCTCAAAGCCGAGCGTGAACGACGTGCTGCCGAGTTTCTTCAGCGCCACGCTGATTTCGAGCGCGTCGTTATAACGGGCCGGCGCCGTCCATTCGATCAGCAGCTTCACCACCTGCACCTCGAACGTTCCGGCGGCGATCTCGGCGCGCCCAACGACGAGGTTGAGAAATTCAGTACACGCAAGATCGACGTATTCGCCATAGCGCGCATTGTAGACGACGCCCTGCTGGTCGCATTCGCCGTAGCGGACGCGCAAGAGATATCGGAACGGCTTGGGTTCGGTCATGGGCGCTCACGGCGGTTGGATGCGGCAGGGAAATGCAATCACCGGATAGGACGGCGCAGGACATGCCGGGTATCGGGCCCGACGCTCTCGGTGAAGACGGGGCGCAATCCGAAGGCGCGGAAATAGCCCGCGAGATCGCCGTTTGCGATCACCGTCCGACCGGCCGCCGGACCCGCCGTCGCGCTCTGATAAACGACGGCTTCGTCGACTACCCCAGCCGCGAGACACGCCGACCACAAGCTCGGCCCGCCCTCGACGAGCAAGCGCGTGATGCCCTTGACGGTGAGCGTGTTGAGAACCGCCGGCATGCCGGCGATGCCTATCAAGGCCTCCGGCACATGCACGATCTGCACGCCGCGCGCGGTCAATTCGGCATCGGTTTGACCCGACGCCGCGCCGGTAACGAGCCACACCGGCGACGCCGCAGCCGACCGCGCCAGCTTCGAGCCAAGCGATAACCCCGACCGCGGCGAGAACACGATGCGGATCGGGGATCGATGCTGCAAGCCAGGCAGGCGACACCTCAAATCCGGATCGTCACGCCGCACCGTTTCGCCACCGACAATGATCGCGTCGGCTTCCGCGCGCAGCAGGTGCCCGTCGGCACGCGCTTCAGGCCCCGTCACCCACACCGGCTCTCCATCACCGTGCGCGATGCGACCATCGGCGCTAACAGCCATTTTGATCTGCACGAACGGGCGTTGCGCGGTTTGCCTGAGAATATGCCCCAGTGTCACCCAGCGCGCGCGGCTGCCGAAGAGCCCCACGTCGACCTCGACGCCGGCTTCGCGCAACTGACCAAAGCCATGGCCGGCGACCACCGGGTTGGGATCGGGCAGCGCACAAACCACCCGCGCTATGCCCGCCGCCACAATCGAATCCGAGCAGGTGGGCACCCGGCCGGTGTGCGCGCATGGCTCCAACGTCACGTACATCGTTTTCCCACGCGCGCGTGCGCCGGCACGGCGCAACGCCTCCTTTTCCGCATGCGGACGGCCACCCGGTTGCGTCCACCCCCGTGCGATCACTTCGCCGGTCGCCGCGTCGGCAATGACCGCGCCGACTGACGGATTGGGCGCTGTGGTGCCGAGCCCACGCCGCGCCATCGCCAGCGCGATCGCCATCATGCGAGCGTCGAAATCGGCTGCTACGACTGCGGACATGAGCGGGCTGGTTCCAGATCAGAGTTTACGCAAGGCGGGGCGCGGTTCGTCGGGCCTGGCGGGCGCGTCGAGCGGTGCAGCCTCCATGCCTTCAGCGATTTCGCCGAGCACGTCCTGGAAGTCGGCCGCCTCCCGGAAATCTCGATAAACCGAGGCGAAGCGGATGTAGGCCACGGGGTCGGCACCCTTCAGCGCCTCCATGACGAGTTGACCGATCGCCGACGACGGCACTTCCGGCTCGCCCAAGCTTTCGAGCTGGCGGGCGATGCCCGAGACCATGCGTTCGATGCGCTCCGGCTCGATCGGCCGCTTGCGCACCGCCGTCTCGACCGAACGGAGCAACTTGTCGCGGTCGAACTGTACCCGGCGGCCGGAACGTTTAATGACCACCAGATCGCGCAACTGCACGCGCTCGAACGTCGTGAAGCGGCCACCGCAATCCTCGCACACGCGGCGGCGTCTGATGGCCTGACCTTCGTCGCTGGGGCGACTGTCTTTGACTTGCGTCTTCTCAGACGCGCAGTAGGGGCAGCGCATGTTGGGTCCCGGGGGAAATTCACCATTGCGAGCGATAGAATGCGTCCGGGAAAAGTGTAAGCGGTTTTCCCGACAAGAAGCACGACCAAAAGAGAGGCAGGCATCGCCAGCGTTGCCGTGGTCTCCCCCAATCGCGGTCGCGCGTCAAGCTGCACGCAGCCATGCCGCTGGTTTGAACACTGGTGCCGCCGACGTTGAAGCATCGGCTAATCTCCCATCGCGATCGTTCGCGTATTTTGCAGTCCCCCTCCACGCGCGCGTCGGTTCGTCATCCGCCGAGCAGCGTCTTGGTCGCCGCCGCCACATCGTGTTGCCGCATCAGGCTTTCGCCCACCAGGAACGCGGCGACGCCGACCGCCGCCAGCCGTGTCAGATCGGCAGGCGCGAAAATGCCGCTCTCCCCGATGACAATGCGATCCTTGGGGATATGCGGCGCGAGTCGTTCCGTCGTCTCAAGCGTAACCTCGAAGGTCTTGAGATTGCGGTTGTTGATCCCGATCATGCGGCAATCGATATCGAGCGCACGCTCCAGTTCGGCGGCGTCGTGCACCTCGGCGATGGCGTCCATGCCATGCGCCTTGGCGGCTTTCGCCAGCGCCTGCGCAAGTGCATCGTCGGCATCCGCCAGCACGATCAGAATGCAATCGGCGCCCCAGGCGCGGGCTTCCGCCACCTGATACGGGTCGATCATGAAATCCTTGCGCAGCACCGGCAATCGGCACGCAGCGCGGGCGGCGATTAGATAGTCCGGCGCACCTTGAAAGTAGTCCCGGTCGGTCAGTACGGAGAGGCATGTTGCGCCACCCTCGGCATAAGCGCGGGCCAGCGCCGGCGGGTCGAAATCCGCGCGGATGAGCCCCTTGGACGGCGACGCTTTTTTGATTTCCGCAATCAGCGCCGGCTTGCCCGTGGCAATGCGTGCGGCAATCGCGTCGGCGAATGGCCGCACGGGGCCGGCCTCGCGCGCCCGCCGTTCGATTTCGACGTCAGGAACGGCGGCCCGCGCCTCAGCCACTTCCACCCGCTTGGTCGCGATGATTTTTTGCAGAATGTCGGCCATGTCGGCAGCGGTCTCGTGCGTCGCTTCAGGGTTCGTTTATAACACGCTTATAGCACGCCCGGACACAGCGCCAGCGATGGCGGAACCCAATGATCCGAGCCACCCTAGGTACCTACCCAAGTTCCACAACCGGCCCCGATCTGTCATAACTGCTAGGCTGCACCACCGGACAAGCTCACCGACATGCCCCACCTGATCGTCGAATATTCATCCAACCTCGAAGCCAATATCGCGCCCAGCGCCTTGGCCGCAGCCATTCACGCCGCAGCACTCGAAACCGGGATTTTCCCGATCGGCGGCTGCCGCACGCGACTGCTGCGCCACGAAATCTATGTCATCGGCGACGGCCATCCCGACAACCGCTTCGTCCACGTCCAGGCGCGCATCGGCGCGGGCCGCCCCGCCGAGGTCCGGCAGCGTGCCGCCGAGCACATTTTCGCCAGCCTGAAGGCGACTACGGCAAGCATTTTCGCGTCCCAGCCGCTGGGACTGACGTTCGAGATTGTCGAAATCGATCCAGTCGGCTCCCTCAAGCACAACAACCTGCACGACATCATCGCCCAGCGCCGCCAGGTGGCGCAGTAACAGACGGCCCTCTCAAACCTCCGGCCAAATCACTCCGGCCGGTTGGTGATGGCGATCAGTTTGGCCAGCGTCGCCTTGGCCTTGCCGCTGTCGATGGAGGCGGCGGCCAACGCGACGCCGTCGATGAGCGTCGCGGCCTTGCCACCAACGATGAGCGCCGCGGCTGAGTTGAGCAACACGATGTCGCGGAACGGGCCGGGCGCCCCATCCAGCAGCGCGCGAATTGCCGCCGCATTGTATACCGCATCGCCGCCCCTGAGGTCGGACGACTTCGCCGGCGACAGGCCCGCATCCTGCGGCGTGATCTCGAACACCGATACCTTGCCGTCTTTCACTTCGGCGATGTCGGTCGATCCGGTCGTGGTCAGTTCGTCCATGCCGTCGTGTCCGTGCACCACCCAGACATGCTCGGCACCCAGCTTGGCTAACACGTGCGCGACCGGTTCGACCCAATGCCAGGAATACACGCCGACGACTTGCCGCTTGACGCCGCCGGGATTGGAGATCGGCCCCAGCAGATTAAAGATCGTGCGCACGCCAAGTTCCGCGCGCACGGGTGCCCAATGCTTCATCGCCGGATGATGGTTGGGCGCGAACATGAAGCCCAGCCCCGCTTCCGCGATCGCGCGCTCGATGGTGGCGTTGGAGACGTCGAGCTTGATGCCGAGGGCCGAGAGCACATCTGAAGAGCCAGCCAACGACGACACCGAGCGGCTGCCGTGTTTGGCGATCTTCAGACCCGCCCCCGCAGCGACAATCGCAGAGCCAGTTGAGACGTTATAGGTGCCGTGGTTGTCGCCGCCGGTGCCGACGATATCGACAGCTCCGGCGGGCACGTTGACGCGGCGCATCTTGGCACGCATCATTTGCGCTGCGCCGGTGATCTCCTCGACCGTTTCGCCGCGCACCCGCAGCGCCATCAGAAACGCACCCATCTGCGCCGGCGTCGCGTGGCCCTCCGTCATGATCTCAAGCGCTATGCGCATTTCATCTTCGGTCAAAGTCTTACCGTCGGCGACCTTGTGGATGAGCGCCTTCAATGTAGCGACGGGCATTGGGTGGTCTCTGATTGAAGGTGCGGAGCAGACTTGGGAATGATGCGACGTCGCGGCGATACGGAAACGGTAGGGAGCAGCACTTACCTCACGCCATCACGCGGGTAACTTTTGCGTTGCGGCGTTTGGTTTCGAGTCCGGCAAGAGTGAGGAAGTTGGCAAGCAGCGCGTGGCCATATTCAGACGCGATGCTTTCAGGATGGAATTGCACGCCATGCACGGGATGCAATTTGTGCTGCAGACCCATGATCAAACCGTCGTCCGACTCAGCCGTGATGGAAAGGCAGTCCGGCAAGGTTTCGCGCTCGACCACCAGCGAATGATAGCGCGTCACCTCAAACCGACGCGGTAGCCCCTTGAACACGCCCGTGTGGCTGGTCGTCAGCGTCGACAGTTTGCCGTGCATCGGGTTCGGCGCGCGTTTGACGACGGCACCGTAATGCTGGCCGATGGCCTGATGGCCGAGGCAGACGCCGAGAATCGGAATGGTCGCGCCGGCAGCGGCGATAAGATCGAGGCAAATGCCGGCTTCGGTGGGTGTGCACGGGCCGGGCGACAACACGATCGCTTTCGGGCTTTTTGCAAGCACGCCGGCAACGGATATCTTGTCGTTGCGATGGATTTCGCAGGGCTGTCCGAGTTCACCGATGTAGTGGACGAGGTTGTAGGTGAAGCTATCGTAATTATCGATGAGGATCAGCATGCGAGCGCCTTTGGAGAGCGTTGTCCGGCCCGGCGTCACTTAATGCCACGCATTGGAACGCGGAGCGAAGCTGAAACCAAAGTCCGGTGCCCGCTTGTCGCAAAGCCCCTAGCCGTCGTCAAGCCGATGCGGCCGGAACGACCCTCGGCCTCTCCGCAAAAGTGGCCGCGAACGCCACGCCGGTCTGAGCCACGGACATTTAGGGTGGAGGGTGTCGCCCACTCCACCGGCCGTCGAGATCGGCGATCCAGATCGAGTGGCGGGTATCGGTTTTTATGACGTGGTGTTCTCGACGTCGCATTGAATGACGCCTACGATCGCCACCAATCGGCAAGCGGGGATTGTGATGAGACTGGCGACGTGGACGAAGGATGGAACGACGACGTTCGGCGTGGTCGGCGACGACGGGGTGTTGTTCGATCTCGGGCGCCGGTCGAACGGGGCCTACGCCGATCTGGCGGCGGTCGTGACCGCGGATGCGGCTGAAGCGGTTGCGCGGCTCGCCAAAGGACCGCCGGACGGTCATCTGAGCGAGGTGGCGTTGCTGCCGCCGCTGCCGCGCCCGGGCAAGATCATCTGCGTCGGCGTCAATTATCCCGAGCGCAACGCGGAGTACAAGGACGGCTCTGATGCGCCGAAGTATCCAAGCTTGTTCGTACGCTTTCCATCGTCGCTCGTGGGGCACGGCGCAGCACTGATGCGACCGCCGGAATCCAAGCAACTCGATTACGAAGGCGAGATCGTCATCGTGATCGGCAAGCCGGGCCGCCGCATCACCGAGGCGCAGGCACCGGCCCACATCTTCGGGCTGACGTTAATGAACGAGGGTTCCGTGCGCGACTGGATCCGGCACGGCAAATTCAATGTGACGCAAGGCAAGAACTTCGACCGCTCGGGCGCGGTCGGGCCCTGGATCGTGCCGCTCGACGCAACGATCCGGCTGGATGACCTGGAGGTGACGACCACCGTCAATGGCGAACTGCGGCAGCGCGGAAATACTGGGACGCTGATGTTTTCGTTCGCGCGCATTCTAGCCTACGTGTCGACCTTCACCCGGCTTGAGCCCGGCGACATGATCGCGACGGGCACCCCGCCGGGCGCCGGTGGCCGCTTCGATCCGCCGAAGTGGCTGGTGCCGGGCGATACCGTCGAAGTGACGTGCCCAGCAATCGGCACGCTGCACAACACAGTGGCCGACGAGATTGCGTAAGTTAAGATATAATGGCCAAGATCTTCCCGTGTGGACGGGGAGATGAAGCCGATCAGTCCTTGGCGCGTTCGACGTAGCTGCCGTCACCGGTCATGACGATGACGCGAATGCCACTTTCGACGTGCGGTGGCACCATGATCTTGGCACCGTTCGAAAGCTTGGCGGTTTTGTAGGACGACGACGCCGTTTGGCCCTTCACGACCGGTTCGGCCTCGACGATCTGCAGCGTCACCTTCGCCGGCAATTCGATGGACACTGGCACGCCCTCGAACATCGACACCGAGCAGCGCATATTCTCCTGCAGCCAGATGGCGCTGTCGCCGATCAGGTCCTTCGACACCGATATTTGCTCGAAGGTCTGCGGCTCCATGAAGTTGAAACCCATGTCGTCTTCGTACAGGTATTCGTAGGTCTTTTCGTCGAGGAAGGCGCGCTCGACGTTTTCGGTCGTGCGGTAGCTTTTGACGATTTTAACGCCGTCGGAAATGCGACGCATGTCGATGTGTGTCGTGGGCGTACCCTTGCCGGGGCGTACGCTCTCCGCCTTCATCACGGTGCACAAGGTTCCGTCGATGTCGAGCACGTTACCCTTACGCACTTCGCTTGCAATAACCTTGACCACAGTCGCACTCCGTCAGATTTTGATAGATTTTGATGATAGTTCAATGGCTTCTTGCCAATGCCGGCAAGCCGTCGTGACGCCACCGCGCCCGCCTGTGGCCGAGTTGGGGTGTCATAGCCGTTTCATCCGCCCGCGCCAAGGGCTGGCGAGAAGTCTGATCAAGTTGGTGCAGACCATCGGCTGAGCGCCACGATTGCTTCGGCGTGGCGCATCGGCTTGAAGGGATCGTGCGCTGGTCGGGGCGCATTCGCTCATTCCGGATGGCGGGCATGATCTTGACGTTCACGGCAATCGTCATTGCCGCTCTGGCGTGCGGCAAAGGAGTGATCGGCCGCCTCTGAGCTCGGCCGCGTTGCGCGCTGACAGCAGCATCAGCCTACGCATCAACCGACAACGCAAAGTTCAAGGGGAGTTCGGTGGTGTACTTGATCTGCTCCATCGCGAACGCCGACGACACCTTGGCAATCTCCACCCGCGCGATTAGCCGCTTGTAGAAGGCATCATAGGCTGCAATGTCGGGCACGACCACGCGCATCAGGTAATCCACCTCGCCGCTCATGCGATAAAATTCCACCACTTCGGGAAAATCGTGGACCGCGGCGTGGAATTTTTCAAGCCACGCCAGCGAGTGCTGATCGGTCTTGATCGAGACGAAGACGGTGACCGCGGTATTGACCTTGACCGGGTCGAGCAGGGCCACGCGACGACGTACGACGCCGCTCTCATCCAGCTTCTGGATTCGCCGCCAGCAGGGCGTGGTGGACAAGCCGACTTCCTTGCCTATTTCGGCCACCGGCTTGGTCGCATCGGATTGCAATTGGCGCAGAATTTTGATGTCCATCTCGTCGAGGGCCAATTGCATCTCCTCTGATTTGCCGATTTCGGGACCGGTTTCGACAGCACGTGACGACGGCGTGTGCTGCACATAATTTTTCGCCGCCATGCCAAAATCTGGTATTGTTTGCCACAGATTGCAATTATAAACCGGATCGACCTTCACGACATATCAAAATCGGACCCCCGCCATGGTGCGTATCATCAGCCTGTCGCCGACGTTCGCCGTGGCACCACAGTTGACCGCCGACGATTTTGCGGCGGTGGCCGCTCAGGGCTTCAAGTCGGTGCTGTGCAACCGGCCGGATGGTGAACATCCCGATCAGTTGTCGACTGCCGAATGCGCCAAGCTCGCAGCCGATGCCGGATTGGCGTTCAAAGCCTTGCCGCTGGTGATGGCGATGGTGCTGGAGCCGGACACGTCGGCCAAGACGCGCGCCGCCGTGGATGCGCTGCCGGCACCGGTGCTGGCGTTCTGCCGTTCGGGCACGCGATCGGCAATGGCGTGGGCGGCAACTGCCTGCCAGACCGAGCCAGTCGAAACCGTCATCGCGTCGCTGAAGGCCGCCGACTTCGAAATTCCGGGCCTTGCCGACGAGTTGCGCGCACGGGCGGCGACGGCTTGATCCGGTCAGGCGGCCGCCGCGTCGTCACATTCGTGCGCGCACTTTTTTTCGCAAGTCTGCCAGCAGCTCAGCTTCAAACCATGGCCGCGCCTTGAGCCACGCGTTGTTGCGCCACGACGGATGTGGCAACGGAAAGGCGCAAACCTGTGCGTGGGTGGCGGTCGGGCCATCGCGGCTGATCATGCGCCAATCGCCCACGACGTCGCTCAACGGCTGCCCCCTGCGCTCGGGCAGGTGCCAGCGCTGCGCGTAACTGCCGACCAGCAGCAGCAGATCAAGATTGGGCAGCAGCCCAAACAGGCGTCGATGCCAGAGCGGCGCGCACTCCTTGCGCGGCGGCAGGTCGCCACCGTTCGCGCCGAGGCCCGGAAAGCAGAATCCCATCGGAATAACGGCGACGCGGCTGTCGTCGTAGAATTCCGCATCCGTCACGCCCATCCAGCCGCGCAGGCGCACGCCCGACGGGTCGGTGAACGGGACACCGGAGGCATGCACGCGCGTGCCGGGGGCTTGGCCGCAAACCGCAATGCGCGCCGTAGAACTGACACGCAGCACCGGCCGCGGCTCGTGCGGCAGCATTTTCCCGCACGGTGTGTCTCGGCAGACCCGGCAGGCGCGGATATCGTCGACGACTGCCGCGAGCGCATCTACCGCGATCGGTGTCGCTGCGCGCAACTCAGGCTTTCGCGCTCGGGCGGGCCGACACTTCGGCATACCAGCGTTCAAGGTTCTTTAGCCCCTCCGGACGTGCGATGCGTGCGGGACGCATGAAGTCGATGGCGACCATCGCGGTGATATCGGCGACACTGAAGCTATCGCCGGCCACGAACTGGTGCGTGCCTAATTCCTCGTTCAGCATGGCGACGATCGCCAGCGCCTTGGGTTTGTTGGCTTCGGCCCACTCCTTGATCTGCGGCACCTCCAGCTGCGCCATTGCGGGGTGTCCGTGACGGAACGCCGAGGCGACCGCGAACATCAGGCCCAGCTCCATGTGGCGGTTCCACATTTCCACCATGGCGCATTGCTGGGCACCGGTGCCCATCAAGGCCGGCGTCGGATGCAATTCCTCGAAGTAACGGCAAATGGCCATGGTTTCCGATATCGCCGTGCCGTCGTCCAGCACCAGCACCGGCACGCGTTGGAACTTGTTCAGCTTGGTAAACTCCGGCGTCTTCAGCGCGCCTTTCATCAGGTCGAGTTCTTCGAACGGAACCACGATGCCTTTCTCCGCCAGGAAAATCCGCACGCGGCGCGGATTGGGGGCAGACCGGGTTTCAAGAATCCTCATGGCGACAACTCCAGGCGGCGACGGGTGCGCAAAACGTAGACAACCAGCAATCGAAGCGCAAGCGAGCTTCACTCAGCGCACCGGTTTGAGTTGAATCGCGCAGCAACCGTAGCTCTCTGATTAGTCGCGATTTTTTTTCAAAAAACCACGTCACCCTTGATCCGCAAGCAATTTGGTAAACACCCGTTGAGGAATTTGCGGCAGGGTGGGACATCGGCCCGTGCGAACCGGCCATTGCATCCAAGGAGTGTGCGTGGCAGCCGCAGCGGGGGTGAAACAGGCGCAGCAACTGCGTGCGGCAGGCGGGCAGCCGGCCGGTGACGGCGCTGCCGCCGTGCGTGTCATCAGCCGGGGCACGCCGGTGCGGCCCGACGAGCAGTCGAAGCGCGCCAAGGCTGCACCCCCAAAGGAAGTGCGCGATGCACGTGCGCGGCTATCACAAGCTGCCACCGGCAAGCTCGATTTCGACGTCGAGTTGCTGCAGCTCTTCATCCGCAACGAAATGGATGCGCTGCCGACGATCCCATTACTGGCCGTCATCTTTGCACTGGCGTCGATGTTCTGGGCTCCGGTTACCCACGCGGCCGTCTGGTTGTGCAGCGTCATCATCGCCAAGCTGCTCCTCGTTCATACCTGCCGGGGCTTCGAGAACCAGCAGCCGGCCGGGCGTTCGCTCGACGATTGGCGGCGGCGGATCATCGGCGCTGAATTTCTGTCGGGGCTGGCGTGGGCGGGGCTGGCACTGGTCGGCGGCAGCGTCGCCGACGCTTCGGGGCAGGTGTTCATCCTGGTGTCGCTGGTCGTGTTCATCGCTATTCGCATGACGTTTGCATCGTCTGTCATGGCTGTGTTCTACGTCGGCACGATCCCGATGACGATCGCCGTGCTCGGCCGCTTAGTTCTGCAAAACCATCCATTTTTCTATGCCATGGCGTCGATGGCCGCAGGCTTGCACGTATTCTTCATTGTCATGGCGCAACGGCTCAACACCACGGCGGTCTCGATGCTGGAATTTCGCGCCGAGAAAGATGCGTTGATCGCCGAACTTGAGGAAGAAAAATCGATCTCCGACAACGCGCGGACGCAGGCGGAAGCCGCCAACATCGCCAAGTCGCGCTTCTTGGCAACGATGAGCCACGAATTGAGGACGCCGCTCAACGCCATTCTCGGGTTCTCCGAAGTCATGCATACCGAATTGATGGGCCCGCTTAACAACGCCAACTACAAGGACTACGCTGGCAGCATCCATGAGAGCGGCAGCCACCTGCTCAATTTGATCAACGAGGTGCTCGATCTTTCGCGCATCGAGGCTGGCAAATACGAATTGACCGAAGAAGCCGTGACGCTCAGCGACATCGTCGGGGATTGCTGGCGGCTGCTGAAGCTGCGGGCGGACGGCAAGGGCCAGACCGTCGTCTTTGAGATGGGTGGCGAGGCGGGGCCGGTGTGGGCGGATGCACGCGCGAGCCGGCAGATTTGCCTCAACTTGCTGTCGAACGCGCTCAAATTCACGCCGCGCGGCGGGCTGATCCAGGTTTCTGTCGCCATGACCGCGGACGGCAGCCAGGTATTGTCGGTGAAAGACAATGGACCGGGAATTCCGCCGTCCGAAATTCACAAAGTGCTGCAACCGTTCGGGCAAGGTTCGATTGCGCAGCAGTCGGCGGAGGGCGGTACTGGTCTGGGGTTGCCGATCGTCAAGGGCTTGATTGAACTGCACGGCGGTGATTTCACCCTGCAAAGCGAACTGCGCAAAGGTACCATCGCGAGCGTGCGCTTCCCGCGCAACCGAGTTCGCACGCAGCCCGGGCGCGCGCCAGTCGAGCGGCGCGTGCTGGTGTCGTCGCCGGTTGTGCCCGGTCGTGAACGCCGCATGGCCCGAACCTTGAAGTCCTCTGACGCGACAACAGTCGGGCGCGCCTGATACCCACACGTCATTTCAGCCACGCGCGTACAAGCCTTGCCAATCTGCCTCGTTTCCGCTGCAGTTGCGTTGCTAGCAATGGCAGGCGGCGCGCGCGCGGCGCCGAAGCTTCGTTTCAGAGCAATCGTTGGCGGGCTGGGATCGTCGTGTTCATGATAATGGCGGATTGGGCTCAGGAATCCTCTATCGTTGCGACAGCGGCGGTGTTTGCAGCCGATGCGCCGGATTTCGCCTATGGCGTCATCGGTTTCTGCATCGCGATTTTGACGTTTCTTGCGCTGTCGTTCGGGCAAACGCATGGCGTCGCACGCGCGCTCCGTGAACTGGCGACGTGGATTTTGCTGCTGACAGGTGTTGCGGCCGGATACAACTATCGCGACGAACTGGTGTCGCTCGCAAACCTCGTCGCGGCCGAGATCAACCCAGCGGGGCTTTCCGCACGGGCGGACACGCAGACGGATGGCGAACGCGCAGTGCGGATCCAGCGGCGTTCGGACGGACATTTCCTGGCGCGGACCGAGCTGAACGGCTTTCCGATGACGATGCTCGTCGATACCGGGGCCTCGACGGTGGTGTTGAAACCCGCCGATGCACAGCGGCTCGGCATCGACACCGAGCGCCTGCGCTACAGCGTGCCCGTACAGACGGCGAACGGAACTACTTATGCGGCGTCCATCAAGCTGAAGCGCGTGGCGGTGGGGCCGATCCAGTTCACCGAAATCGATGCCCTGGTGGCCAAACCGGGCACCTTGCGCGACAGCCTGCTCGGTATGAGTTTCTTAAACAGATTGAAGTCTTATGAATTCTCCGGGGACTTTCTGACGCTCAGGATCTGAAGCGATGCCTTTCCAACGCCCGGCTTTGCTCTCGCCTGGTTGTGTTCGGCTGGTTGTGTTCAGCTGGTTGTGTTCAGCTGGTCAGCGGGCTTTTGACTGATGTCGCGAGGATCATCATGGCGTTGTCGTTGAGCGGGCGGAAGCTCATGATCGAAGTGGCTGGCTGCATGGCCGCACTGACCATGGGTGCGGTGATGTTGACGCATGCCCAACAGACCAGGCATGTCGTTGCAAACCTCCTCGGTCTCAAGCTGTCCGCAGCGCCGCCGGCCACAAGCATAGAGGCATCCCAGCGCCAGGATGCCGCCCCGACCGGAGGACGCCGGTCCGCCGAACTCGTGGCGCAGGGCAACGGACATTTCTTCGCTGATGCTGAATTCAATGGCCGATCGGTCAACGTGATGGTCGATACCGGAGCCAGCATGGTGGCGCTGACCTATGAAGACGCGCGGCACGCCGGCCTGCTCCCGCGCGACAGCGAATTTACCCAGCGCGCCAATACCGCCAACGGCATCGCCAAGTTCGCACCGATCGAGATCGACCGGCTGTCGATCGGCGGGGTAGAAGTGCGCAACGTGCGCGCCGCCGTCATGGAGGAAGGCAAGCTCGACACAACACTGCTCGGCATGAGCTTCCTCAGCAAGCTCAGCCGCGTCGATATGCGCTCGGGCCGGCTGGTGCTGGAGGAGTAGGCGAACGCCGGCTGGCCTAAACCCCGATCGACGCGTCGCTTGAGCAAAATTCGCCGCGCGGTTGACAGCGACGATCCGGCGTCTTCAATGCCGTTCGCGTCCTAGAGTGCTTCCGGATAAAGCATGCCTCGGACGCGATCCGGGATGTGAGCGGTTTTCCGA
This sequence comes from Hyphomicrobiaceae bacterium, assembly GCA_025350265.1. Classification (GTDB taxonomy): domain Bacteria; phylum Pseudomonadota; class Alphaproteobacteria; order Rhizobiales; family Hyphomicrobiaceae; genus JABFRJ01. The sequence continues at coordinate 22,092 of JANXYD010000159.1, forward strand.
TAAGAAGCACGACAAAACAAAGAGCTAGGGTCGTTCCGCGATTCAACTAAAACCCCGATTGCAAACCTTCAACTGCATCAAACGATATCAATTCCCACGCACGAGGCCCCCATGCTGCCCAAACCACGCGCCGACTTGAAACCGAACACGTTTGATTTTGAGCGCCTGCCGCTCGTCAAGCCGACCGGCTTTCGGGAATATGATGCGCGTTGGCTATTTCCCGAAGAAATCAATCTCATGGGGCTGAACGCCATCGGTCTCGGCATGGCCGAAGTGTTCGAGCGGCGCGGCGTGCCCAAGCGCATCGTCGTCGGCCACGACTTCCGCTGGTATTCCGGCAGCGTCAAGCAGGCGCTGATGACAGGGCTGCTGGCCGGTGGCTTCGAAGTGCACGATATCGGCCTCGCGATGTCGCCGATGGCTTACTTTGCGCAGTTCGAATTGAATGTCGAAGGTGTGGCGATGGTCACAGCCAGCCACAACGACAACGGCTGGACCGGCATCAAGATGGGACTCAATCGGCCGCTCACATTCGGGCCTGAAGAAATGAGCGAGCTGAAGGAGATCGTGCTCTCGGGGCGGTCCAAGCCCCGCGATGGTGGACGCTATATCTTCGTGTCGGACCTCGCCGAGCGTTACGTCAAGTCGCTCACGACCAGGCCAAAATACAAGCGGCACATCAAAGTCGTGGCAGCGTGCGGCAACGGCACCGCAGGCGCATTTGCGCCGAAGATTTTGGAAGCACTTGGCCTGGAAGTCGTGCCACTCGACTGCGAACTCGATCACTCGTTCCCGAACTACAATCCCAACCCCGAAGATATGAAAATGCTGCACGCGATGGCTGTTGCCGTGACCAAGCACAAAGCCGACGTGGGGCTCGGCTTCGACGGCGACGGCGATCGTTGCGGGGTGGTCGACAACGAGGGTCACGAGATTTTCGCCGACACCGTCGGTGTCATGCTGGCGCGAGATCTTTCGGCACTCTACCCGAATGCCACCTTTGTCGCCGACGTCAAATCGACCGGCCTTTTCATGACCGATCCGGTGCTGGCGGCCAACGGGGCCAAGGCGCTCTATTGGAAAACCGGGCATTCCTACATGAAGCGCTACACGCATGAGCAGAAGGCGCTGGTGGGCTTCGAGAAAAGTGGTCATTACTTCTTCCAGCCGCCGCTCGGACGCGGCTACGACGATGGTCTGGTGGCCGCCCTCGCGGTGTGCGACATGCTCGAACGCGCGCCCGGCAAAACAGTCGCCGATCTCAAGCGCGCGCTGCCGAAGACCTGGCAGTCGCCGACCATGTCGCCGCATTGCGACGATGAGAAGAAATACGGCATCGTCGACCAGATCGTCGCTGGCTACGAGGCCGAGGCGAAGGCGGGCGCCACCATTTGCGGGCAGAAAATCCGTGACCTCGTCACCGTCAACGGCGTGCGCGTGACATTGGCTGACGGCACCTGGGGGCTGGTCCGGGCATCGTCGAACAAGCCTGAGCTTGTCGTCGTCGTTGAAAGTCCGGTCTCGGAAGCCAACCGCAACGCGATCTTCCGCGACATCGAAACCCGCCTCGCCAAATTCCCGGACGTCGGCGCGTTCAACCAGAAGCTCTGAACCCGACAATCGATTTTAGTTATGGCTACGATAGGACGCGGCCATGACATTTTTTTGCGCGGTCGCGTACCAGATTCTTTTTGCCCCAGACCGCGTGCTACGCGTTTGTTTTCCCCCATCCTTTTCGGATGCCTCCCTGCCTGCTCATGCAGCGCCCCGATCCCAATCGGAACCGGCTTGACTGACGCGCGTTTAGCGGACAGTCGAGGGAGCGCGGCATGACCCAGCATAATTTTTCAATGTATTTGAACGAGTGTATACTCGATGAGTGCGCAGTGAAATCAACGCCGAGCGCGGCTGTCTATTCGTTGGTATTGTGCCCGCCAATTTCGCAAGGGACGCGTTACAAGTTTGTCCGCATCGTCAACGACGAGCGTGTTATTGTGGGCATAGGGCGCGCTCAGTCGCCTCACACATCGCTCAATCTAGCCGAAATTCGCCAGCGTGGCGCACAGCTGGGGATCGACGAAGTGCACGTCCTGAGCAAGTGACGTGGCGTGCATCAGCGTTCAGGCTTTGACGCCACGCCCCGGCGCTCCCGCATCAAGTTGGCAAACCGATTGAACAGGTAGTGGCTGTCTTCAGGGCCTGGTGAGGCCTCGGGATGATGTTGCACGGAAAACACCGGCTTGCCCTTAAGCCGGATGCCGCAGTTCGAACCGTCGAACAACGAGACATGCGTTTCCTCGACCGTTGCCGGCAACGTTGCACGTTCGATCGCAAAGCCGTGGTTCATCGACACGATTTCCACCTTACCGGTGGTATGATCTTTGACCGGATGGTTGGCACCATGATGGCCCTGGTGCATCTTGTGCGTCGCGGCTCCCAGCGCAAGTCCTAGCATCTGATGCCCGAGGCAAATGCCGAAAACCGGTATCCCGCTGGCGATCAAGGCCGTTATTTCCGGCACCGCATACTTGCCCGTTTCCGCAGGATCGCCGGGTCCATTGGATAAGAACACACCGTCGGGTTTGCGCCCCAGAATGTCTTCGGCGGACGTGCTGGCTGGCACCACGGTCACTTTGCAGCCCGCATTGGCAAGGCAGCGCAAGATATTGATCTTTAGACCATAATCGATGGCGACAACGTGGAATTCCGGAGTCTGGAGCGTCTGGTAGCCCTGCCCCCACTCCCAGCGCTTCTCATCCCAGATCAGCGATTGGCTGCGCGTTACCTCAGGCACCAGATCCATGCCGTCCAAGCCGGCCCAGGCCTTGGCTTGCGCCTGCAGTTTGGCAATATCGAACTTGGCGGTTGGCTCGTGCGCAATGACTGCGTTCGGCATGCCCAAGTCACGAATGCGCGCCGTCAGGGCACGGGTATCCACTCCGCTGATGGCGACGATGCCGCGTGCCTTGAGCCAAGCGTCGAACGGCATCGTCGAGCGCCAGTTCGCAGGTTCCGTTACAGCCGCGCGCAGCACGCATCCACGCACCCCAGTTCGCATCGCCAGATTGGACGTTTCGGTATCTTCGGCATTAGCTCCGACATTGCCGATATGCGGGAACGTGAAGGTGATGATCTGGCCGGCGTATGATGGATCCGTGAGGATTTCCTGATACCCGGTCATCGCCGTGTTGAAACACACTTCGCCCACGGCCGCGCCGGTCGCACCAAGGCCATAACCCTCGATCACCGACCCGTCAGCCAAGACGAGGCGCGCAGTTCGTGGCTGTTCGGCCCAGGG
>JANXYD010000161.1 GCA_025350265.1 Hyphomicrobiaceae bacterium
AACGACCACGAATACGGCAACGGCACAGCCATCTTCACCCGCGACGGCGATGCGGCGCGCGACTTCGCGGCCAAGGTGCAGGTCGGCATGGTCGGCATCAACGTACCGATCCCCGTGCCGCTTGCCTACTACACGTTCGGCGGCTGGAAACGCTCCGGCTTCGGCGATCTCAACCAGCACGGCCCGGATTCGGTGCGCTTCTACACCAAGACCAAGACCGTCACCTCCCGCTGGCCCAGCGGCATCAAGGACGGCGCCGAGTTCGCGATACCGACGATGAAGTAAGCAACGCAAATAGATATCTTCAATTGGGTATCAACCGTGAGGCTCGGCAGAAATTGCTCAAGCCTCACGGTCTCAAAACAGCGCACTCGATTTTCCATCTATTACACGCAACAACTTGTGTGCCTGTGTCGCGTTCGCGGCTGACCGCGAGCGGCTCCTTATTTCCGCGACACGCCGGCGCCACAAACCGTCGCCCGGGAACCACCCGCCGTTGCAAGCGTTTCCGCTGGGTTGAGCCCAAAGCGTGACTGGGCCTTGCGAAAGCGTCACGCGCGAACTCCCGTTGCCGATGGCCATACCCCCATCGAGCAGGCGCTGCACGACGCGGCTTATCGGGCACAGCAGCAGCCCTCCTAAGCGCCGATCGTTGCGACACAAATTGCCACTCGGACAAGAATCACGGCATGACACCGCTCGGTCGGCAGATAGCGAGGCGGTATGGCATTTTTCTTGGCAGTTGCGAACCGCAAGGGCGGCGTCGGCAAATCGACCATCTCGGTGATGCTGGCCCAGGCGTTCGCCATTTGGGGCAACAAGCGCGTCCTGATGATCGATCTCGACAGCCAGTGCAATGCGTCCCTCATTTTGATCGGCGGCCAGGGCTGGCGCGATGCGCGCAACGCCGACAAGACCATCGCCGATTTCTTCTACGATCTGTTCGATGGCATCCCCGCCAAGCCGCGCGACTATCTGCAGCCCAACGTCGGTGACGTCGCCGACGCCACCGGCAAAGCACCGCGTCTTGCCTTGCTGCCGGGATCGTTGTTGCTCGAAGATATTCAGGGCGAATTGTTCGTGCGCCAGGCCAAGGAAAGCAGCAATCCGGAGATCGTCGCCAACCGGGTGCGCGGTCGCATCGAGAACCTGCTTCGGCGCTATGGCGCGAGCTACGATCTGGTCGTGCTCGATTGCCCGCCGGGTCTGTCGCTTGCAGCACTCGCCGCGCTGAAAACAGCCGACAAGGTGATCGTGCCGTTTAAGCCCGACTACGTGTCCCAACTCGCCGTCGACCGCATCGCCCTGCTGATCGAAGATAAAGGCACGCTGGATGCGCTCGGTGCGGTGCCGCACGATCAACGACGTTACACCTGCCTGGCCAACGGCGTGCGCAATTCCGGCAAGGATCGCAACCTGATCGAGGAAATCGGGTTGTTCCATCCGATGCTGGAAACGCGGATGCCGCAGAAGGATTCGATCGCCAACGCGTTCGATTGGGAGCCGGGCCTGAGAAGCCTCGAGAAGAAATATGGCGATGGCCTCGCGGATATGCGCAAGCTCTATACGGAAGTCGCGCCGATGCTCGAACAGGCGGCCGAGGCAAAATTGCAGGCCGCCAACCAATAAGCCGTTTTGAGCCCGGGGGGCGACTATGGCACGCACGACCAAGCAGCTTTCCGGCGGCGGCAAGGACAAGCTGCTGCGCGGCCTGATCGCAGCGGAAACGTCGATAACTGCAGCCGCCGCGCTCCGCCTCGGCGATGCCATGTGCGCGGCCATCGCCGATGTCCGCGTCCGTCGCGAGGCGTGGGAAACGAGCCGTAACCAACCGCCTTCGCCGGGCGCGCATTCGATGTCGCCGGCGTCAATATCTACCGAAGCTGCAGCAACTGCTCGTTCCGATGTGCCCCCGCCGTTCGATCCGTTCGTGTTTAGCGCGCTCGCTGTTCTGACCAAGCAGGGTGCCGCGGCGTTAGCTGCACGCCTCGCAGCGATCGCGGAATTGGCCGATTTGCGCCAGCTCGCGCAATCCCAGCATCTGGCCATCGATTTAGCCATGACGGACCTCGGTGCGTTGCGTGCGGCGATCGTTGCTGCCACCGAGGCCCGCCTCGCCGAACGCCGCGCCGCCGCCAGCTGATCGGCAAAGAGACGAACGAGCATCGGTCGATATTGCGAAAGTCCAACCACGCACCCAAACCCACGCACGGTTGCCCGTCGTGGATTTGCAGTGCTTCCGGAAAAG
>JANXYD010000177.1 GCA_025350265.1 Hyphomicrobiaceae bacterium
CGCCCTGCCGCAGGATCACCTTGGACAGGGCTGGAAAGCGCGTGACGTAGGCTTCGGCATCGCCCGCGAAGTTCATGAGGAACATGTCCGGAATGCGCAGCAACTTCTGCACTTTCGGCGTTTCGGCGGCAGCGATGACGAAGGCCACGTCGACTTGACCCGACGTAATGGCCGCCGCGTCCTCGGACAGATCTTCGCTCAACAATGTAGAGTTGGTGGCGTCGACCCCATTGGCCTTTAGCATCTGGTTTGCGACCAGGCGGGCGCCGCCTTTGGCCGAGCCAACCAAAATGCGCTTGCCCTTGAATTCGCTCAAGCTGCGGGCGTGTTTTGCGCCGCGGTAAAAGACCCAGATCGGCTCGTCGAACAGGCGTCCGATCGACCGCAGAGACAAAGTTTCCCTGGCATGCTCGCTGCGATCGTCGGGCGAAGAATAGCGTCCTTGCAAACTGGACGCCATGCCGCCTTTGACAATTCCCGCCTGCGCTTCGGTAGCGACCGGTGCCAGCAGGGCGCGCATCGTGGCGGCACCCTCAAGATCGGGACGGAGTTCGAGCGTTACGCCATTTGCAGCCAGTTCGTCGACGTAGGTCTGCGCCAACGCGTGATAGGTACCGCCAGCACCGCCCGTCGCCAAGACGATTTTGCCGGGCGGGCCGGGGTTCACGATTGCCACCGTAATCCAAAGGGCGGCGACGATTGCGACAATGATGGCAGTGGTGGCGGCGATGAACTGGCGCACTTTGGGTCTCTTGAAGAGTTTCGGTTGCACGTCGATCATAGCAGGCACTCGGTGCTGTTTTTGGGGCGGGCGGATCATACGTTGGTGATGTGCGTGCAGCAACGAGACGATACAGGCAACCAAAAGCCTGCGCGCTTCCGGATAAAGCAGGCTCCAGACGAGGTCCAATGCATTGCGAATGTCGTAGTCGTTCGAGACGTTCGTTTCGTGTTCGGGTCTGTTGGTGCCGACCTGCGCGAATGTGACGCGAACGTTGTGTTGTCGTTTGCAGGAAACACTTACTTAAAATCGTCTCGACGCGACGTCCAGCCCAAGCTAGTCATGAGCCGTGGACGAAACTTTGTATTGACGCTTGCGTCAGTCTGCCCCTACCTCAGCCCATTGAAATCTCTACCTTTGCGCAAATATGTCATCTCATTACCTGCGTGTAGCCAGTCGTTGTGGCCTCTGAATGCAGGAATATTCGAGACCTTATATTGATGCATCGAGTGAGGCGGCAAGCGCCTTGCCGCAGGAGAGACGATGGATATCCAAGATCTGCTAATCTTCTCGCGCGTAGCAGCACTGCAGAATCTTTCTGCGGTGGGGACGGAATTGGGACTCACTCCCGGTACGATCTCCAAGCGAATTCAGGCGCTGGAGGAGGCCCTTGCGGTTCGGCTGTTCGAGAGGACGACGCGATCCATCAGGATTACCGAGGAGGGGACGCGTTTTCTCGGCTACGTGGTGCGCGTGTTGCACGAACTGGATCAGGCGCGGTCGTCGATGGCGGCGAGTTCCGGCAAGCCCGTCGGTAAGATCAAGATTTCGGCACCGCAGGTGATCGGACGCCTGTACATTGCGCCTGCGGTTCCGGCATTTCTTGAGGCTTACGCCGATATCGAGGTGCAACTCGACATTACCGATAGGCAGGTCAACCTGCACGAAGAGGGTTATGACATTGCCATCCGGTCGGGTGCGCTCAACGACAGTACGTTGATCGCCAAGCGTCTCGCCACCGACAAAATCGTGATTGCGGCAGCACCCTCCTATCTTGCGGTGAACGGCACGCCAGCCACCCCGGAGCAGATCGCGGAGCATAAATGTCTTGCGCTGGGTGATGCCTGGTCGTGGAGCTTCGGAAGCGGCACGACCGAGACCGCAATAAGAATTGCGGCCCGTCTCCGGTCCGACAGCAGCGAGGTCCTGCGGATTGCCGCCATGGCGGGTCTTGGTCTGATGCGGACGACGGAATTGATCATTGCCGATGAACTCGCCGCTGGACAGCTTGTGTCTGTGCTGAGTCATGCGGTCGATAATTCATCGACCGGAATTTATGCGCTGTATGTGAGCGGCAGGCATATTATGCCGCGCCAGCGGGTATTTCTGGACCATTTGGCAGATTGGTTCCGGGTCCAACGGAGATCGCCCGAAGCCGCGTCGAAATCATCCGGCGGTCACGATGTCAGTGCTGCGGCGAGTGCCGGCCGAGGATAGTCTAGCGGGCGGAGCGTTCGCATCAATGGACTCGAATCGTAACCCGATCGGTATGGCCGGCGGAATCGATGACCGAAATCTTGAGAAATCCGCGGGCGGTTGACGGCAACTCGATGTCCCGACGGTTGGATGCAACTGGCAAGGGTGCCCCGTCCAGCATCCAGGTCAGCGGTAATGTGCCACCTTCGGCTTTGACCGACACGGGATCGGCAGCGACCGTTTCAAGTACAGCTCGGTCAGGCGGAAACGCGATCTTCAGCGGCGATGAGCGATAGGTAGCAGCGGTCGTGTCGGCAATATGCGATGGCCCGTCGAAGCGCCGCAACGGTGGTGGCAAGTCCGCGCCTGTCGCGCGGAGCACACCGGACGGCGCGGCGGGAAGTGGCGCTCGGCGCTCGGCGAGGCGGGCGAAAGCATCGAACAGCAGTGGCGCAGCGGCACCTCGGCCGGTCAGCCCCGGAATGGATGCCGCGTCGGCACGGCCAACCCAGACGCCGATGGTGTGGCGACCGTCAAAGCCGATGGCCCAGGCGTCGCGCGTGCCGTAGGACGTACCGGTCTTGAACGCGATCTGGCCGGATTTGGCGTTCGCCGGCGGTGGCGCGTGCTGCAAGATATCGGCGACATACCAAGCTGCGACCGGCGTCAGCAACGGCCGCGCCTGCGAGGGTTGATCTGCCGTCCGCGTGCCGTCGCGGCGATGGTGGATTGCAACCTGTCGGCCTTGGCTCGCAAGCCCCGCATACAGTTGCACGAGGTCGGATAAGCGCAGCCCAAGTCCGCCAAGCGCCAAAGCCAGCGTCGGTTCGCTGTCCTTCGGCAGTTGCGGTTCGAGGCCTGCCTGCACAAGGCGACCGTGAAATTTGCCGACGCCGACCGCTTCAAGAACGGCGACTGCCGGGATGTTGAGCGATTGGGCCAGAGCTTCCCGCATCGTGATGGTGCCATGCCAGTCGCGATCGAAATTCTTGGGAACATAAGTGCCGAAACGTGTGGGCCGGTCATCGATCAATGTATCCGGGTGCGCCAGGCCGGCCTCGAACGCCATACCGTAGATGAGCGGCTTCAGCGTCGATCCGGGCGAGCGTACGGCATGCGCCATATCGAGGGCCCCGGAACGCGACGCATCCAGAAATCCGGCCGAGCCGACATCGGCAAGTATCTCGCCGGTGGTGTGGTCGACCGCGACGATGGCTGCCGAGATGCCTTCGCCAGTGGCGCGCGCATGATCGCGTGCGAGCCGTTCCAAGGCTGTTTGCGCCTTTAAGTCGAGGGTCAAGCGATAAATGAGGTGTTCGGGGTGCGCGTCCTTTTCGGCGTCGGCGAGGTGCGGAGCGAATTTAGCAAATTCCTGGCGCGTGCGCGGCACCGGCTCGGCGCGGGCAAGCGCCGCATCGGCGGGCGTAATGACACGCGATTCCATCGCTCGTATGAGTATCCGATCACGCGCACGTTTTGCAGTATCGGGAAAGCGGTCAGGCTTGCGGCTCTCGGGTGCCTGCGGGATGGTCACCAGCAGCGCCGCCTGGGCCGGGCTCAGATGACGTGGCTCTTTTCCGAAATAGGCCAGCGATGCCGCGCGTACACCCTCGAGATTGCCGCCAAACGGAGCCAGTTTCAAATAGAGACCCAATATCTCTGTTTTCGAGAATCGGCGTTCCAACTGCACTGCACGCAGCATCTGCCTGATTTTGCCGGACGCGTCACGCTCGTGAACGCCATCGAGCAGCCGCGCGACCTGCATCGTCAACGTCGAGCTGCCAGAAACGATGTGGCCCCGTGCGAGCAATTGGCCGACGGCACGGGCGCTCGACATGGGATCGACCCCCCCATGTCGATAGAAGCGCTTGTCCTCGATCGACAACAACATGCGGAGATAAAGCGGGTCGACGGCGGACGCTTCAACGGGCAGGCGCCAGCGTTCGTCGTCGGTCGTGTAGGCGCGCAACAGGGCGTCGTTGCGATCGAGAACGGTGACCGATGTACTCTCGGCCCGCAGCATCGGCAGTGGACCGAGGCTGCGGATGCCCAGCTCGATCGCACCAGCTGCGACAAGGCCAGTCGCGAGGCAGGCCAGGGCGGCCCGCCGTGCGCGCTTTCGCCAGTTCCACTGACGGATGTCGGGCATGGCAGTGGAGTTGGGCATGGTCATTTCGCCGTGACTGTGAGCTGGCCGGTCGCGGTGCGTGCATGCCGATCCGGGCGATACATGTCCTCCACCGTGGCTGCGGGATGCACGAACGCACCGGGCGTCACGGCGCGAACGAGATAGGCGACAGTGGCCGTCTTTACTGGGGCTTTCGGCTCGTCATCGGAGTTGCGATTGCGCGCTTCGGGGCCGAAGAAATCGAACGCCGCAACGAACCGATCGTCGCGAAATTCGGTGTGCTCCGGCGTCGGCGTGGTCTTCAGCCAATCGAGGCTTTTCACGTCGCCGCTGTCCACCAGATGCGGGTTCTCGATCTCGAAGCCGGCCGGCAGGCGATCCACCAGCAGGATGCGGCCGCCTGCATCGGTCGCATCGATTTTCAGCACGACCACGAAGCGCTGATTTTGGCTGATCACCGAGGTGCCGCCGGTGGCGCTCTGCAGATCGACCCTTTTGCCGTCCATCGAGTAGTAGCTGCGGTCGATCGCAAATCCCTTCGAAACAGCCGGTTCCGGCGTCAATGAGCTGCCGATGACGGAGATCACCGCCTTGGTTGCCGTGTCGCCGGTATTTTCGATCGTGAGTGCGCCGGTCTGCAATTCGGACGCCTTCAACGAGCGCAGCAGTTTGCCCTGATGCGGCGCGCCGTTGATCGACAGCGTTGTGTCGCTCGCTTGTTCGGCGGTCGATTTCGCCGCCAGCAGCATCCACGCCTGCTCCTGGGTCGAGGTGTAGGTCTTGGATGCGTAAACCTTGGCCAGCACGTCGATCAAACCAGGCGTTTCGGCCTTGGCGAGCTTCAGTTCCGAAGCCAGGGTAAAGATGGCCGCGCGATCCCGCAGGCTTGAGCCATAATCGCGGCGGTATCCGGTGTCGACAACAGGAGCGGCATTCAATTTCTGCAGGGATGCGGTGAAGGCTTTCTCCGCCCGTTCACGATCGCCCACCAGACCAAGGGCTGCGCCCAATTGTGCCTGTGCGAGAGCGGTTGCGAATTTATCGAGCCGTGCATCGACATCGTAGCGCAGTTCGCCCACCGGCGCGCGACCGCCACGCGCAAGTACATAAAGCGCATAGGCGCGGGTTTCGCCGCCTTTTGCGAAGTCCTGTTCGACGGCCACGGAATTGGCGAGTTTGTCGAGCGCGAGGCTGAGCGCCCGGGGATTGACGATGTGGCCGTTTTCGCGCGCGCGCAGCAGGAAG
>JANXYD010000178.1 GCA_025350265.1 Hyphomicrobiaceae bacterium
GTGGCCGCCTTCGCGGCCATGACGAATTTCGGGATAGATCGGCTCACAAACTAGAAACTCAACACTTAAACCTGGAGATCAACATGTCTGTTAAAATGCGTCTGTCGCGCGGTGGCAGTAAGAAGCGTCCGTATTATTTCGTGGTCATCGCCAACTCGACGAGCCCGCGCGATGGCAAATATATCGAGCAGATCGGCACCTTCAATCCGCTGCTGAAGAAAGATAATCCGGAGCGTTCCAAGCTCGACGCCGACCGCGTCAAGCATTGGCTGTCCGTCGGTGCGCAGCCCACCGATCGCGTGATGCGCCTGTTGGATCAGGCCGGCCTCGCCAAGCGTGAAGCGTCCAATAATCCCGAGAAGGCCAAGCCACGCAAAAAGGCGCAGGAGCGCACTGCAGCCGCCGAAGCCGCCAAGGCCAAGGCAGCCGCTGCCGATAAACCGGCCGCGTGAATTTAGCTTTTCATCTCGTGTCGTCGTGGCGCGCCCGCCACGCGGCTCGGGTTGATCGGGTATCGGCTAACTCAAAATTTAAGATTTGCGCGAAGTGTTACGTCCTACTGGGACAAGGCTTGAGGTGGCGCATGCGCGATGGAATCTACCAACTCACTTACGCAGGCGTATCGTTTGCAGCGCTCGGTGTTTTCGTCATCCGCAATGGAAAATTTTCAGGTGTTGGGCAAGCGGGAGCGTTTTACCACGGCACATGCGCGCTCGATCCGATGCGAAATCTTTATCAGATGGCGGGCACGGCGACATTTAAGGCCAACACCTCGACGGTCACGGGCTTTTTGACTGGTGATCAAGACGCGACGTTCCCCATCAAGGGGGAGCTGTCGTCACCTGACCCTTCGACGCGATTTTCGATTGATTTCGCGGGGCGGTCGGTGGATGTGGCGGCAACTTACGTTTGTCCCATCCCCGGATAAAAGGACAAGGCTTTTGGCCGGTCTCCAGACATTGAATGTACATCGTGTCCTTCTTGGCCATGTCGCGTCCGCGCACGGCGTCCGCGGTGATGTGGTGGTGCGTGCCCACACCGGCGATCCGGAAGACTTTGGTTCTTATGGGCCGCTAAGCGATGCGGCGGGCAAGCGGACGTTCGAAATCGCGCAACTGCGCGTAACTGCCAAAGGCGTCGTCGTGCGCTTCAAGGGCATCGCCGATCGCAACGCGGCCGAAGCCTTGCGCGGCATGGAACTGTACGTACCGCGCAGCGCCCTGCCACCGACCGAGGATGGCAGCTACTATCACGTCGACCTGATCGGCCTGGATGCTGTGAGCCCGGACGGGACCAGCATCGGTCGCGTCATCGCGGTGCAGAATTTCGGTGCCGGAGAGATGCTGGAAATCAAACGCCCGGCAGAAGCCGAAACCGTCTACGTGCCGTTCACCGACACATTCGCTCCGATGGTGGATATTTCAGCTGGCCGCGTCGTGGTGATCATTCCCGAAATGGTCGGCGAACCCGAGCCATCATCGCCCTCTGACGACGACGCGGACCTTTCGCGCTGACGCCCTCAGCGACCCTCGCGCCACCACGCCAGAGCGATCAGCGCCAGCAAACCGGCCAACGCTGCAAAGCCTGTAAACATCGGCGTAACCTTTACGCCCTTGGTCACGAAAGCCTCGCGATCCTTCAGGCCCAGCCAGCCGTTGCCGGCCAGCACGCGCGCGTCGGCCAACATCGAAATGCGCGGCACGTCAACGCCGGTCGATGACGACAGCAAACCGTTGCCGCGTGTCCAGAACACGCCGCCGCCTGTGGCGTCCGCGATCGGTTTCATCTTGGCGTCCGTGGCGACGACTTCGCTCATCTCCTTGGGGTCGTCGACGCCTGCAAGCGCCACGGCGGTCAGCCCGCCCGCCGACGATGGAGTCTGAAGTTTGTAAAGCCCTGGCGTTTTTACGTCGAAGGTCGAGCGCCACAGCCCCGGCCCGGCTTTTTCAAGATCGAGCGTCGTCGTCTGCCCGCCCGGTTCTGACATCGTCACCGGGCGCACGTTTTCTTCCATGGTGCGCCGCTCGATCGTCAGCTTGAGGCCCTTGGAGCTGACGAGCAGGCGCTCCTCTTCAAGGTCTGGCTCCTTCATCAGCCAATGTGCGAGCCGCCGCAGCAGATCGGTGTGCGGCCCGCCGCCGTCGTAGCCACGTGCCCACAGCCACGCCTGATCGGAGGCCAGCAGCGCCACGCGGCCCTTGCCCTTGCGGTCGAGCACCAGCAACGGCCGCTCTTCGAGGCCGGTCATCAGATTGCGCCCGCGCGCGTTCTGCACGTCGACCTGCCGGAACCATTGACCCCAGGTCGGCTGAGTACTGTCGCCGGCCGCGTTCGCCGAACCGGCGAGGCCACGCGTCACCGGATGCTTCAGCCCGTCGACGCTGAGATGCGCCTTGAAGGCCCGCTCGATCAACCGCCCCGTGGGCTGCGCCGGCAGCACGGGGGCCAGCAGCGTATTGGCGATGCTTTGTGGCGTTGCGTAGTCGTCTCCGGCGGCCACTAACAGTGCGCCGCCATTCTCCACGTATTTGGCGATGTTGTCGTAGTAGAGCTGTTGGAGGATGTTGTCGCGGTTCTGATAGCGATCATGTACGCGGCTGGGCCGGTGAATCCACCGTCGATGTAGAGCTTAATCGCGCCGAGTCGGAGGCGATCGTTCCCGGCTCCGGTAATTCGGCCGAACGCGCG
>JANXYD010000269.1 GCA_025350265.1 Hyphomicrobiaceae bacterium
GTCAGCCGACACTTATTCTGCACCCCCGCGAGGACGATCGCGCGAGCCTCGCCAACGCGGAGATGTTGCAACGCCGGCTTGGTGGCCGCGTCACCACCGTGGTTTTGGAAGATTGCTATCACGTCATAACGCTCGATCAGCAACGTGACGTCGTCCTCGATGAAACCCGCGATTTCGGCATCAAACTTGAGCAGGCCGCAATTTCGGCAAAAAAGATCGAACCGCGCAGCAAGCCGAGCCGCATCGGCACAAATCAGAAACTCAATCGCCTCGGCCCAGCATAACGTCGGGCGTCCCGCCGCATCAAACTCGCGGCGGGCCGCAACGCTGCAGATCGGCGGGCGCGCGCTTCCAAGCGAACGTTTCTCCCAAAAATTTCATGCCGGCATAGCCCAGAACGGTAAGTTCGTTGGCAGAGTTGAGTTTGATTTCTGCGTCGAAAAGTTCGCCGTCTTCCGGATTGTATATCGATCCGCCACCCCATATGTGGCCAATACGCACCGCTTTCTCTTGTGCCAGATTGAGCAGGATCTGCGTGCCGCACAGCGGTTTATTGCGCCGCGTGCGGTCGGGATTTCTGCTGTCGATGAGCGGTTGGCCTTGTTTTGTAATAGTATCCTTGATCCAGTAGAGGTATCCGCAGACGCGCAGTCCACATGGCACGATCTCCACCGCCCCACGGCCGGTGTGATCGATCCACACGCCCGTGACATCAACCGGCCCTGGAACAGCCAATGGGGGCGCACCAGCGGCAACGCCGGGCGGCGGCACTGCCGATTGCGCATGGACACGCTGACTGGGTGAGACACTTGCGCCAGCGATCATTGAAACAGCCGCAATGGCTACAATGGCGGCCCTGGAGTGCGTCCGGTTAACGCAGGTCCGGGACGACGATCTGGGGTGAGAAGTCGTTTTCCGATCAGCAGCGCGGCCACGAGAAAGTGTCATCATCTCAGATATCCTTTGCATAGGCATGCTCGGCCAACAAACCTTGAACACATTAAGACGATAACGCGCCGTTTCGAACTGTCGAGGTCGTTGAATTAGAACAATCGAGTACGTCATCTTTACGATAGTCGCCGAGTTTGATCGGAACACGACAGAAAATAGGTATATACGATCAAAATACATCCGGCTCTAACGGCAAATTGCGGTCGAACAACGCTTGCAATCCGGCAATCGCTGCACGAACGCTTCAAAATGGGAAATGGGTCGCACGGGTCGACGTTCACGGCGCAGCCATTTCAGCCAAATCCGGCGCAGCAGTCCGTTTTCAATCTATTGATTGTCCGCTGATCCGCTATCAAGGTAACGCCGGAATATCCCGGCTTGATTAACTGTACCCGCAAGCGCCGCGCCAGACATCAGGTATCGGTTTTGATGCGCTTGTAAAGTGCAACGCACACGTAGACTGGCGAGTTGAGGTATTGGAGTTTCATGACGATCACGTTGGCCTTTCGCAACCTGTTTCACGATCGCGTCCGACTTGCGGTCACGCTGATCGGGATATTGTTCGCCATCGTATTGATTGCCGTTCAACTCGGGCTTTATCTCGGAGCGCGGCAGATCATAGCCTCGACGATCGATCATGCTTCCGGCGACGTGTGGATCATGGCCTATGGCAATAAAAACTTTGAAGAGGCGCAGCCGATCAATCAGCGCGCGCGATTTGTTGCGTTGTCGACCCCGGGGGTTGCGTCCGTGGTGCCGATGATTTCGTCTTTCGTCGATTGGAAAAAGCCGGACGGGGGCACCGCCAACATTGTTCTCGTCGGATCGGACGTGCAGGATGGCGGTCTCGCACCTTGGAACATCGTCGAGGGCGACGTCGGCGTTCTCGGCACGCGTGATGCCGTCATCATCGATAAATCCTATCTCGAGGACCTCGGCGTGCAGGGCGTTGGAGAAAGCGCGCAAATTAACGGTAGCCGCGTGCGCGTCGCCGGGCTGACCGATGGTATCCGGTCGTTCACCACGACGCCGTTCGTCTTCACAACGCTGTCGCGCGCGCGAACATTGCTTGGATTGGCGCCTGATCAAATCACCTACGCATTGGTGAACTTGCAGACCGGCGCATCGGCCGAAACTGTGAGCAAGGCGCTGCAGGTGCGGCTGCCGAACGAACAAGTGATGACCAAGGCGGAGTTTCGCAATCGCAGCCTCAATCACTGGATGCTGGCGACGGGCGCTGGCGTCGCCTTGATCGGCGGAGCGATCCTCGGACTTATCGTCGGCACGGTGATCGTCGCGCAGACACTGTATTCGTCCACGAAGGATCATCTCAACGAGTTCGCCACACTGCGCGCACTCGGTTCGTCCACCGGATATATTCACAAAGTCATTCTGGCTCAGGCGGCGCTTTCCGCAGCACTCGGCTATGTTCTCGGCATGATCATCTCACTGACGATCATCTATGTGACGGAGAGCATGGCGTTGCCGTTGCCGATCGTGATGACGCCCGGCCTCGCGGCGTTGCTGTTCGGATTGACATTGTTCATGTGCGCCATTTCCGCGATCGCCGCGATCAGCAAAGTCACGCGGATCGATCCAGCCATGGTATTCAGCCGATGACCCAGCGGTCCGTCCTGCTCGCCTCGAATATTGTCAAGGATCTCGGCCATGGTGCCGGTTCCGTGCGTGCCCTGAAGGGGGTGACGCTGGATCTGCGCGCGGGCGAATTGACGTTGCTAATGGGGCCATCCGGCTCGGGCAAAACGACGTTGCTGTCGATCCTGGGCTGCATCCTGGCACCGACGGAGGGAACGCTTTCAGTGGCGGGCCACGCGACCGCCGGATTGAATGCGGAAGAGTTGGCCAATCTCCGCCGGCAGCATATCGGGTTCATCTTCCAATCCTATAATCTGTTCCCGACGTTGACTGCGGAAGAAAACGTACGGCTGGCGCTCGACGTGCGCGGGGAGCGCGGTCCGGATGTGACCCAGCGCGCCCAGCGGGCATTGCAGCAAGTCGGCCTTGGCCACCGCATGAAATCCTATCCCGGCAACATGAGCGGCGGCGAACAGCAACGCGTCGCCGTGGCGCGCGCCATCGCCGGCAAGCCGAGCGTAATTCTGGCCGACGAACCGACCGCAGCGCTCGACAGCGAGAACGGCAACGCGGTGATGGAACTGCTGAGCGAGATCGCGTCGGCGACCGGTGCGCAACACGCCGTGCTGGCTGTTACGCACGATCCCCGCACCATGAAATATGCCGATCGCATCTTGAAAATTGAAGACGGCCGCATCGTCGGCGAAGAACGACGCCCAGAGGGTGTCGATACCATCCACCAAATAGCTCGCGGCAAGAAACGGAAGACCGATGCAAAATCGTGAAAGTGCACTTGGGCCATTAATGGCGGCGGCGGCGGCGGCTGTCGTGGTGGCCATTTTCGTCATCCGCGCGCCCAATTCTAGCCGCATGGCTGACGTTGGCAGCGGTGACACGAAAGTGGCCGCATCCGTGTCGGGTGCCAACGCTGCGACTGTGCCGGCTGCTGCCTGGGCCGTGTCCGCCCCCGGCCGGGTCGAGCCCAAGGGCGGCGAAATTCGCGTCTCGCCACAGAGTG
>JANXYD010000279.1 GCA_025350265.1 Hyphomicrobiaceae bacterium
CCTTGCGCGGATCGTCGAGCGCGACGATATCCATGTAGATTCCCGGCAGCGGTACGCCCAATGAACCAAACCGCATCGTCCCGTGCGTCGGAATGTTGGTGCCGGCGGGTGCCGTCTCGGTCATGCCCCAGCCACCGGCGAGCGGCAACTTGGTCAGCGCGCCGATTCGCTGCTCGATCTCCGCCGGACATGGCGCGCCGCCCGACGCCAGCCGCGTCAGCGACGTGAGATCGCGCCCCTCGATGCCGGGCAGATTGGCGATGGCGATCCACATCGTCGGCACCCCCGGAAAGAACGTGATGCGCCGCTGCTCGATGTCGGTCACGACAGCGTCGGGATCAAAACGCGGATGCAGCACCAGTTCGGCCCCGCTCTGGAACGTCGACAGCATCACCGCGCTCAGCGCATAGATATGAAACAGCGGCAACACGCACAGCACGCGGCCTTCGCCATACGTCAGCATGCCCTGCGGTTCGGCCCACGCACGGTAGATCTCAGTTGCCGCATACAGATTGCCATGCGTCAGCAGCGCGGCCTTCGATAGCCCCGTCGTGCCCCCAGTGAACTGCAACAGCGCCACATCGCTCGGCGCCACTTTGGGCCAAGTGGCCGCAGCCGGCGGCGGCGCATCCAACAGACTGGCACCCGAGACCAGCCGCGCTCCCGCAGCGATCCGCTGCGCTTTCGGCCCTTGCCGCCAGAACGCGTCCTCGCCGATGATGACGCAATCGACCAGCCCTGCCGCCCCAAGACCCGCCGCCAGCTTCTGCCCGACGCCGGCCATCGCGCCGACATCGGTGGTGGCCAGAATTCGCGCGCCGGTATCCTTGAGTTTGTGCACGATCTCGCGCTCCGGATCGAGCGGCGAGATGTGCACCAGCTTAGCGCCGAGCTTCAACGCCGCGAAAAACAGCACCGGATGCCACGCCGTGTTGGGCAACAGCAGCGCCAGCGGCTTGTCCGGCCCCACCCCGAGCGCGCGCAACCCACCCGCCGCGCAATCAATCAGCGATGCCAGTTCGCCGTAGCTCGCCGTCACCGGCCCGTAGCTGAGCGCAGGCCTGTCGGCAAACCGCGTGCACGCCTCCGCCATCAGATCATTCAACGTCCCGGTCTTGAGCGGCGCGGCCCAATCAACGCCCGGCGGATAGCTCTGTTCCCAGGCAAATGGCCTGCGGGTCATGTAAAGCGGATGGCCTGGTCCCGGTACGCTGTTCGGCGCGGCACTCGACATGAATTAGCTCTCCCTGACAATCTACACGCGCTGGCGGCGCACGGGCTTGTGTTCGCCCGCTTTTCCGGGAAAGCTAAGGGACCGGACCATCATAACGCAAGCGCCAATCGATGCGCCCCAATCTTGGATGAAACGTCATGTCGCAGAAAAGTCCCTTCGATCTCACCGGCCAGGTCGCCGTTGTCACCGGCTCCTCGCGCGGCATCGGCCGTTCCATCGCCGAGACAATGGCGCAGATGGGTGCCAAGGTCGTGGTGTCCAGCCGTAAGCCGGAAGCATGCGAGGAGGTCGCGGCCGGCATCCGCAAGGCCGGCGGCGACGCCACCGTTATCGCCGCCAATATCTCGCAAAAGAGCGAGGTCGAGGCCCTGGTCGCCAAAACCGTCGAGAAATACGGTCGCCTCGACTGCATGGTCTCGAACGCCGCGGTGTCCCCCTACTTCGGCCCGATGACCGGGCTCGAGGACGACGCTTTCGACAAGCTGATGAACAACAACGTCCGCTCCAGCCTGTGGCTTGCCAAACTATCCAAGCCGCACATGGAAAAACACGGCGGCGGCACCATCATCATCATCTCGTCGATTGCCGGCATCCGCGCCGGCGGCAATCTGGGCGGCTACGCCGTTTCCAAGGCCGCCGACTTCGGCCTCGCCCGCGCGCTGGCGACCGAGTGGGGCGAGAAGAACATCCGCATCAACTGCATCGCGCCCGGCCTCGTCAAAACCGACTTCGCCCGCGCCCTGTGGGAAGACGACAAGCGCCGCGCCCGCACCGAAAGCATGACGCCCCTCCGTCGGCTCGGCAATGTCGAGGATATCGGCGGCATCGCGGCTTTTCTGGCGTCCAGCGCCGCCGCCTTCATCACCGGCCAGATCATCGTCGCCGACGGCGGCGTGACGATTGCGTGACGGAATTCCCTTCTCCCTATGCCCTTGCATGGGGAGAAGGTGGGCAAAGCCTGGATGAGGGGCAGCCCCAGATTCCGACTCGTCGCTGCCCCTCATCCGCCCTGTCGGGCATCTTCTCCCCTTGAAGTAAGGGGGGAAGGAAAAACTCA
>JANXYD010000291.1 GCA_025350265.1 Hyphomicrobiaceae bacterium
GGCCTCGGTGGCGGGCCTCCAGACAGGCACTATTTGCGTTTGGAAAATGCGAACGGTTCTATCGGTGGCATGCGGCCAAAGCCTTGGCGATCGGCAGCGTCGGTTTCGATGGCAGAGGCCGATTGGAAGCCGGCGCGAGCCTGCAGCCTTCCCCAATAGGCTTTGGTGGCCGTTGGCAGATAGTCTTCGAGCCCGGTGAAACGGGTCAGCATCAACGCGAAGCCGATCGAAATATCGGCCGCTGTAAAGCGCTCGCCGCAAATGAAGGGGTGTTCGGCAACGATCGCGTCCACAACGCGCAGGCGGGCGAGAAACCATCTTGCATAGTCCTCGGCGGCCTGCGGCAAGCGCTTTTCCGGCCGCTCCAGACGGGTGTAGCGCAGCACGATGGTTTGCGGAAACGTCAACGTGGCTTCACCGAAGTGCAGAAAATTTAGGAATGCGGCATACTGAGGTTCATCGACGCCGACGGCAAGCGGGGTGGGACCGTATCTGGTGACGAGATATTGGCAGATCGCCGCCGACTCGGTGATGCGCGCCGAGCCGTCGACAAGCAGCGGGATCGTGCCGAGCGGATTAAGCTCCAGATATTCGGGTGCAAGCACGCGCGGCGGGAAAGGCAACAGTTCCAGGCGATACTTCAAGCCCAATTCTTCGAGCGTCCACAACGCGCGGAACGAGCGTGCGCCCCAACAATGATAGAGAGTGATTGCATTGGCCATCGTGCTTACCTTGAAGCTCGTCCTGGAGCATCTCGTTTGAACTTTGATTTTTGCAGTTTGTGAGGTCGTGCGACTTACCGGAAAACCACTGTACACCCCAGATCGGGTCCGGGGCATGCTGTCTCCGGAGGCACCTTAACTGAGTGCCGAGGTGTGTAAATGGCGCCCGACGGTCATCGATCCGGTCGGCCTTGAGACTGGCTGCGGCTGTCGGCCTATCTGCTGTAACTCATCCCTGGCTGCGGGCCGCCTCTTGGCCGGCAGCAGGGAATGCGGCAGAGTTGACGCGCTAGACAATCAATCAGCGCGAGGGCCGATGGACGTCCTTTTCGATCTCGATGGAACGCTGCTCGATCCAAAACCGGGGATCATCGGCTCGGTGCAGTTCGCGCTGCGCTCGCTAGGGTTGCCGGTGCCGCCGGTGGACGACCTGTTGCACGTCATCGGGCCGCCGTTGCGCGACAGTTTTCCACGGCTCGGCGTGCCGGCGGCCGACGTTGAACGCGCCTTGGTGTTTTATCGCGCGAACTATAGCGGCGCTGCCGGCACGACGTTGCCCGCCATGTTCGACGCCGATGCCTATCCCGGCATTGCCGATGAGCTGGCGGCGTTGAAGCGAGCGGATTGCCGGCTGATCGTGGCGACCTCGAAACCGCATGTTTTCGCCAAGCCGATCTTGCGGGAGAAGAAATTGGCGCACTATTTCTCGGCCATTCACGGTGCCGAATTGGACGGCACGCGCGACGACAAGACCGACCTGATCGCGCATATCATCGCCACGGAGAACATCGATCCAACGCAGGCCTTGATGATCGGCGACAGGCGTTTTGACATCGCCGGCGCGCGCAACAACGGACTGCGTTCGATCGGCGTGACATGGGGCTACGGCTCGCTGTCCGAATTGCGCACGGCCGGCGCATCGGCGCTGTGCGACAAGCCGAAAGGGTTGCACAGGCTGGTCATGTGGATGCTCGCCGGACACGGCTGACGCCGATCACTCATCGATGATGGCGACGGCGCGGGTCCAGCCGCCGGAGGCCTTGGCGATC
Organism: Hyphomicrobiaceae bacterium; assembly: GCA_025350265.1. Classification (GTDB taxonomy): domain Bacteria; phylum Pseudomonadota; class Alphaproteobacteria; order Rhizobiales; family Hyphomicrobiaceae; genus JABFRJ01. The sequence continues at coordinate 1,772 of JANXYD010000291.1, forward strand.
TTGACGGGAAAACACGACACCATGAAGCCGCTGGACGGCAATTGGTGCAGGTTCGACAGCTTTTCGATCTGGCAATAGCCGATCTCGCGGCCAGCTTTGTGGCCTTCCCAGATGATGCGGGCATCGTGACTGGCGGCGTAGCGGGCCGCCGTGTAAATGAACGGCGCGTCCCAGCTCCAGGCGTCGGTGCCACAAACGCGCACGCCGCGCGAGGTCAGGTACAGGGTGGCTTCGCGGCCCATGCCGCAACCGGTGCTGACGTAATCGGGTTCGCCGTAGCGCGCGCCGGCTGCGGTGTTGATCACCACGATATCGAGCGGCTGCAGCGTGTGCCCGATACGCGCGAATTCGTCGGCGATCTCTGCTGCGCTGACCACGTGACCGTTCGGCAGATGTCGAAAGTCCAGCTTCACGCCGCGCTGGAAGCACCACTCCAGCGGCACCTCGTCGATGGTGATGGCGCGTTGGCCTTCGTCCATCGTGGAGGCATAGTGATAGGGCGCATCGACGTGGGTGCCATTGTGCGTGGTGATATCGAGGCGCTCCATGGCCCAGCCTTCGCCGTCGGGCAGATCCTGCGGCGTGAGGCCGGGGAAATAGCGGCACACCTCCGCTCGCGAGTCTTGATGGTCGATATACTGAATTTTCGGCTCCATGCCCGGCGGATCGGAGGCAATGCCGGAGGTGATGGCAACCGAAATATCGATCAGGCGGCGCGCCATGGCAGCTCCTCGGAGTTTCAAGCGGCCTGCATTCAGGCACAGCCCGCAGCCATTGACAACGGAATGTCATGCGACAGTCGCCACGGCCAACGCACCCTGCGTCTCATACTTCGCCGAAAGCACGCTTATTTCGTCGTTGTCAGGTCAAATTGATCTGCAATCAACCGCTGGATAGGGTTTAGTCTTCCGATCGATCCCTGCCCCACGAGGGAACGAAAAAATAGAGACACTGCCATGATCGCCATCGCCATCATTCTGCTGCTGGGGGTTGCCCTGGTTGCCCTGCCGGGGATCTGGATCCATCAGGTCATGGACCGCTACGCGGTCGAAAGGCCCGACCTTGCCGGCACCGGTGCCGAGTTCGCGCGCCACGCACTCGACGCGCTCAAGCTGAGCCACGTCAAGGTGGAGGCGACCGAGCAGGGCAATCATTACGACCCGCTGGCCAAGGCGGTGCGGTTGGAGCCGCGCTTCATGACGGGGCGCTCGTTATCGGCGATCGTGGTGGCGGCGCACGAGATCGGCCACGCCATGCAGGATGAAATGGGGCTGCCAATCTACAAGCGGCGGCAGGCGATCGCCAAGCAGGCGCATGCGGCCACGCTGGTGGGGCAAGCGTTCATGTGGTCGGCACCGCTGTTGATGATCCTCGGCAAATCCGGTGCGGCGCTGATCTTCAACGTGGTGGGGTTTGCTGCGATGACGCTGCTGGCCTTCGCGCTGCAGGTGGTGACATTGCCGGTGGAGTTCGATGCCAGCTTCAATCGGGCGCTGCCACTGCTGGAGCGCGGCCGCTTCATCCACAGCCACGACATGAAACCAGCCCGTCACCTGCTGCGCGCCGCGGCCTTCACCTATGTCGCGGGGTTACTGCGGACCGTCCTCAGCATTCCCGGCTTCGGCCCGCTGCGGCGGTGAGACGAGGATGACAGTGGTGGACGATCAGCTTCCATACAGCATCACGGCGTCCATTTGCCGTCGTTGGCGTCGAGGGCGGCTTCGTAGGCATCGGGCTTGTAGTCTTTGCTGACTTCGCGGCCGATGGCATAGAGCGCTTCCTTCATGCCAATCCCGGCGACGGCGGACAACACCAGCGGCTTCTTGCGACATGCGGCCTTGAGTTGCTCGGCTTTCCCGGCGATGGTTTCGGCGTCGAGCGCATCGCATTTGGACAGCGCGACGATTTCCTTCTTCTTCGCCAGTTCGGGCGAAAACGCCTTCAGTTCACCGCGTACTGTCTTATAGGCGGCACCGACGTCTTCCTCGGTGGCATCGACCAGATGCAGCAACACGCGGCAGCGCTCGATATGACCGAGAAACTGCGTGCCGAGGCCCGCGCCTTCGTGCGCGCCCTCGATCAGGCCGGGAATATCGGCGAGCACGAAATCGACCTCGCCGGCGCGCACGACGCCCAAGTTGGGATGCAGCGTGGTGAACGGATAGGCCGCGATCTTCGGCTTGGCACCTGAGACGGCCGCGAGAAACGTCGATTTGCCAGCGTTCGGCAGGCCGACGAGACCGGCATCCGCGATCAGCTTGAGCCGCAGATAGACGATCAGTTCGGTGCCGTCCTGGCCGGGGTTGGCATGCGTCGGCGCGCGGTTGGTGGCGCTTTTGAAGTACGCATTGCCGAAGCCGCCGTTGCCACCCTTGGCGATCATCGCGCGGTCGCCGATCTTGGTGAGATCGGCCAGTAGCGTTTCCTGGTCTTCGGCATAAACCTGGGTGCCCGGCGGCACCTTCATGATCACGTCGTCGCCGTTCTGGCCGGAGCGCTCCTGGCCCATGCCCGGCCGCCCGTTCTTGCCCTCGTAATGTTGCTGGTAGCGGAAGTCGATCAGCGTGTTGAGATTGCCGACGCACTCGATCCATACATCGCCGCCACGGCCACCGTTGCCGCCGTTGGGTCCGCCGTATTCGATGTACTTCTCGCGCCGGAACGCGATGCAGCCGTTGCCGCCGTTACCGGAGCGAACATAGACTTTGGCTTGGTCGAGGAATTTCATGGACGTTACTCAGGTGGCCGACAGATGGGTGTCGGCATAGATGTCGGAGAGGTTCAATTCCAGGCCGATGGCATCAAGTCTGACCGTGCCACCGACGCCGATGGTTTCCGGTTCGCTCGGCCATGCCCCAGCCTTGTCGCGCTTCCAGATTTCAACGACGACGCGGACACTGTCCACGACCAGCATTTCCATCACCGACGGGATCGTCGCGCAGGCCATGATCGACACGTCAGTCAACTCGTCGTTGCTAGGTGAGAGCACCTCGATGGTGATCAATGGCTCGTCAACCAGTCTGTCGTCGCGGCCGGGTGTCGCCCCGCGCGAAACAGTCAGATCGGGCACACGGACGTTCGTTTTTGCGCGCACCCGCGGCTTGACACCGGCTTCGGTCATGACGCGGGACGGCATTTTTTGGTCGCGCAGATGATTGCGAAGAAGCGCGGCTAATGTTGCCTGGATGATCCCGTGCGTCGGCGAAGCCGGAGCCATCGCATAGATCACGCCATCGACAAGAATGTGCTTGCCCGGCCCCAGACGTTCGGTCGAGTTCAAGAATTCATCGACAGTCATTGGCGGTATGTTTCGTTTCGCGGTCGCGATCATGGCATCAACCTTAGTCCTGGCAGCTGATCGAATTTAAGCCGCGTCAGGCGCGTAAAAATATGCGGCATTCGCTTCCCTAGCGGCCGGTTCATGAGCACGCCGTCTTCGACAAACGTGAAACCGAGCCGCCGCTGAATGGCCCAAGAAGGTTCATTACCAGAAAAATAGCCCGACATGAGATGGGTTTCGCGACTGTTGGCAAAGAAATCGCGCGTCAGGCGGGCTGCAGCGCGGGTCATGATGCCCCGGCCCCAGTACGGGCGGCCGAGCCAATAGCCGAGATTGAGTTTGCCGAACGGCCTGTCGATGCCGATCATTCCGGCAAACACCCCGTCGACTTCGATGACCTCTTGGCGCGCGGGTGCGATCGCCGTGCCGATAGTCCCCGTCAGGAACTCGGTAGCGTCATCTAACGCATAGGGATGCGGCGGCGACGACAACCAGCGCGCCACCTCCCAATCGCCAATCAGTTCGGCGATGCGGGAGGCGTCAGTGACCTCAAGCGGCCGCAGCATAAACTCCGCTGCAGGTTTGGTCATGGCTACACCAGCCCCACCAGTTCACGCGTTGCGGGTGTAGCGGCTCTGTGACGCCGCAGCGCCGCCGCCTTCAACGCCGAGGGCCGCGAGCGCGCCAACGCATAGGTCACGATCGGATAGCGGCCATACAGCGGGCTTTCATGCTCGGCGACGCCGGACGCGTCGAACCCGCACTTTTCCAGCACGCGCATCGAGGCGATGTTGGATGGCCGCACGCCCGCCTCGATGGCATCGATGGACGCCAGTTCGAACGCCTGCGCGCACAGCGCTTGCACGGCCTCGGTCATGCGGCCCTGCCCCCAATACTCGGGGTTGAGGTGGTAGCCGATCTCGAAGCGCTTGCCCGGCTTTGCTTGGCCACCAAGCATACCGATGGGATAGCCGTCCGCGCCCTGCCGAACGATGGCGAAGCACAGGCCGGCACCGGCGGCGTTGATCGCACGCATGTCGGCGATTTTCGCGGCCATCTCGGCGGTCGTGATGCCGACGGGGACCGTCGACGTCGCTCCCGCCACCTCGGGCCGACCGCTCCATTGGGCAACCCCGGCTGCATCCTCAAGGCGCGGCCAGCGCAGCCACAGACGCGGCGTTTCGATGCGGAAGACTTCGTCGCGGGTGAGAGAGGGGAACATGAGCCACTCCAGATGCAAGAAAGGGACGATGGTCGACCACCGTCCCTTTGGAATGTCTGGAGCGCCGTCTGCGTTTGCGCACTGTCGAAGTGCGTGCAGGTGGTGGGCTTTCAGTCTATCCGCCGGTTCGGTGTGAACCGGCGGGATTGGCTGATCCCGTCGGCTATTCTGCTGCTTCGAGTTTTGACGGCAGGACTGACACGAACACGCGGCCGTTGCGTTTGGTCGCAAATTTTACGTGGCCATGCGTGGTCGCAAAAAGAGTGTGATCGGTACCCATGCCGACGTTGGAGCCGGGATGCACTTTGGTGCCGCGCTGGCGGACCAGAATGTTGCCTGAAATCACGGCTTCGCCACCGTAGCGCTTCACGCCCAGCATCTTTGGATTGCTATCGCGACCGTTGCGTGTCGAACCGCCAGCTTTTTTATGTGCCATGGTAGTCTCTCCTCAATTCACACCCGATGTGGCGTCGGTAATCCGACGCGCGTCAGGCTCTTTTCACAAACGCTGCGGCTCAACCGACGATCGACGTGATCTTGACCGTCGTCAATTCCTGACGATGGCCGCGCTTGCGGCGCGAATTCTTGCGGCGGCGCTTCTTGAAGGCGATGACCTTGGGACCACGGCCCTGCTCGACGACTTCGGCGGTCACTTTTGCACCGGCCAGGAAAGGCGCGCCGATCTTGGCACCAGCATCGCCACCGATCATAAGAACTTCGCCAAACTCAATCATCGCACCGGCATCGCCAGCGACTTTTTCGATTTCGAGAGTATCGTCAGCGGCGACGCGATATTGCTTGCCGCCTGTCTTGATGACAGCGTACATGTTTGTTTTCCTTATCGTTTCCGCGCCCTGCGGCTCTGAATGAACAGATTTGACGGGAACCAGATGGGCGGTTCCCCCGGCCTGTTAAAGCCTGCCTCGGGCAGCGATGTTCACGCGCCGGACGTAAATCCGGCGCGCATCAAGCTGCTTATCAGGGTTTAGAGGCCTGATGTCAATGCGGGAAGCGATTGGCAACGGGTCCACGGCTTGCGAACGTTGCAAGCCGAGGCAATGTGGCCCGCGCAGCGTTACGTCAAACTGTGGAGTGTCCCGCTGTTCGGACAGTAACTTTCCCAACCCGGCGCTAACGGATCGGCGGCCATATCGTCGGCGCAACGGCCCTTGTCGCGGCAAAGGGCACAGGTGCGATTGAGATCGCGAAGGATAAGCGGCGACAGTTTTCTAATGTCTTCAGGATCAAGATTAAGAGCTGCCAGTCGCTTATCAATCAGTAATGGAACGCCATCAGGTTGTGCGACCAGACGGGTGAGTTGCTCACGCGTAAGACCGACATCCATGGCGATGCGATCAAGCTCGGTTGACTGCAAGCTTTCCAGTTCTCGCAAGGCGCTCCAGTGTTTGCGGGCGTCGTGCCACCAGTTCAAGACATGCCCTAATGCAGTGTGATCAGGGGATTGCGGTGAGGTTGTCATCTTTGCATCTCCTTGTCGAAGGACTGAAACGACCGGGGTTCCGTATCGCGCGTCGATGCTGGTCGATCTCTGCCATCATCGGCCTCCAAATCAGAAAGGATCTCGGCCTCTCCGCGGAGTTGATCAATACCGGCTGCGGCTCCAACAGGCACGCTCACCACTGGCGCAGCATCACCCGTCGGCTTGCTCGGACACAGTTTGGCGGCGCCAAGACGCAACTCGCTTGATCTCAATCAAATCGATGCAAAACTAATATCGATGCAATAATTTCCGATGCTTATGTCAAGCGTTGTCGCCGCTATCTAAAACTCGCAGCCCGCCAAATTATTTTTGAAATTACAGCCATTCAGTTTCGATTTGCCTGGGCCTCCCCACGATCGATGATCGGAAGGTTTGACCCAGCCCGCAGGCGCAGCCCCGATAAGCATCAAGCGGCAATCAAATCGCCGTTGAGGCCACGCGCGATGAGGGCGCGGGTTTCAGGCATGCCATACAGTTCGATGAAGCTGCCGAAGCGCGGCCCTTGGCTCTGGCCGAGCAACACTTCGTAGATGCCCTGGAACCAACTGCGCAGCGTTTCCTTCGTGTAGCCATTGTCCTTGCCCGCCGCGTAGACCATGTCCTGCAATTCCGAACCCGACGCACCCGCAGGTGCCGACGCCAGCAATGCATCGAGAGCCTTGAGCGCCGTCGCTTCCTCGGCGGTTGCCACGCGGAACCGCTTCGTCGGCTTGATGAAGTCGCGATAATAGTTGATCGCGTACCCAGCCAGATGATCCAGGATCGGGAACTTGGCGGCGGTCGCGTCCGCAGCATAGCGGCGAATGAACCCCCACAACACCGCTTTGTCCTCGGTGTTCGAGACGCCAACGAGATTGAGCAGCAGCCCGAACGTGATCGGCAATTCGGCATGCGGCGGGCTGCCGCCATGGATGTGCCAGGCGGGATTGTCGAGCTTGGCTTTCGTCTCTTG
>JANXYD010000294.1 GCA_025350265.1 Hyphomicrobiaceae bacterium
CATCCGCTCCGACCACAAGCAGACCCGTGTCTCGCAGATGCCGCGCTTCGGCTTGGATAATCTTCTCGACGACAAGCAGATCTTCGATGTGGCGGAATACGTGCTTTCCATCTCCGGCGGCACCATGGCCAACGAGTCGGCGGCTCGCGGAGCTCTGATATTCAAGGAACAGTGCGCAGTTTGTCACGGCGACGACGGCAAGGGTAAAATCGAGCAGGGTGCGCCGAACCTGACCGACCAGATCTGGCTCTACGGCAACACCATGGATGCGATTGTCACCAGCATTCGCACGGGTCGTGGCGGCGTGATGCCCGCCTGGGAAGGGCGTCTCGATCCCGTCACGCTCAAGGCACTGGCGGTCTACGTCCACAGCCTGGGCGGCGGGCAATGATCTTCGACGCGCGAGGTCCTTCATGTGCTGCGGCGGCATGAATATCGTCAGCGCGCTTGCAACTGCCGCCGAGGAACGAAATATCGTGGCAACAGTCCTCGACCGACGATCAGACCCAAAAGCCGAACCCGGCCTTGAACTTCCGCGCCATGACGTCGAGGCGGTCAATCGCAAGGCCGACCGTGAGCTCTTCGCCAAACGGCAGCCGATTTATCCGAAGCGCGCGCACGGCGCGTTCCGAACCGTGAAGTGGGTCGTGATGGGCGCGACGCTGGCCATCTACTACGCGCTCCCGTGGGTGCGTTGGTCGCGCGGCCCCGACCTGCCCGATCAGGCCGTCCTCCTCGACATGGCCAACAACCGGTTCTTCTTCTTCTTTCTCGAGATATGGCCGCAAGAATTCTATTACGTCACCGGCCTGCTTGTTCTTGCAGCGCTGGCGCTTTTTCTCGCGACGGCATTGGCTGGCCGCGTCTGGTGCGGCTACGCGTGCCCCCAGACCGTCTGGACCGATCTGATGATTGCCATCGAGCACTTCTGGCAGGGCGATCGGAACGCGCGCATCCGTCTCGACAAGGAGCCGTGGGGGCCTGCAAAGATCGCCAAGAAAGGCATCACCCATCTGAGTTGGATGGCGGTAGGGCTGTTCACCGGCGGCGCGCTGGTCTTCTACTTCCGCGATGCGCCGACGCTTGCCCGCGAGCTGATGAGTGGCACCGCGCCAATGATCGCCTATCTGTTCCTGGCCATCTTTGCGGCCGCCACCTACCTGCTCGGTGGGATCGCCCGCGAGCAGGTGTGCATATATATGTGCCCATGGCCGCGCATCCAGGGCGCCATGACCGACAGCCATACACTGCTCGTCGCCTATAAAGGCGAACGCGGCGAGCCGCGTGGCCACGCGCACAAAGACAGCGATGGCCGCGTCGACTGGTCGAACCGCGGCGACTGCATCGATTGCAAAGCCTGTGTCGTCGTCTGCCCCACCGGTATCGACATCCGCGACGGCTCTCAACTCGAGTGCATCCAATGCGCGCTCTGCGTCGACGCCTGCAACGATATCATGGGCAAGATCGACCGCCCGCGCGGACTCATCGGCTACGACACCATCGCACGCTCGGAAGCAGAAGCGCGGGGCAAGCATGAGAGCATCAAGCCGGTTCGACCCAGAACGCTGCTTTATGCAGGCCTTTTCTCGATTGTCAGCGCCATCATGCTCGTCGCGTGGTCCAACCGTGCTCTGCTCGAAGTCAATGTGCTGCCGGATCGTGTCCCGCCGTTTGTCATCTTGTCCGATGGCAGCGTGCGCAACAGCTACACCGTCAAGATCCTCAACAAGCGGCACGAACGACGAAGCTTCCAGATCTCGTTGCGCGATCTCCCCGGAGCGCGGCTCTCGGTTCTCGGCGCAAGCGACCCAACGATGTCCGAAGTCACCGTGGCGACCGACGAACTGCGCGAAGTGCGACTGTTCATAACTCTTCCGCCCGGACGGCTGCACGCGCTCGGTTCGGCAACGCATGCCGTCACGCTGGTTGCGACGGATCAAGGCGTCGGCACGCAATCTGCGCGACACACAATTTTTCAGATGCCCACACCGAAACCTTAGAGGTCGAGATGCAACGTCCGACAGCAAACGGAGGGCCACCGCAGCATGGCCTGCAAGGTTGGCATGTGCTGGCGATTGCGCTCGGCTTCTTCGGCTCCATTTTCGCAGTCAACGGCTACTTTATCGTCGCAGCGCTCGCGACGCACTCGGGCGTTGTGGCGGAGGAGCCCTATCGCAAAGGTCTCGGCTACAATCAGCGGATCGCAGCGGATGATCGGCAAACCGCCTTGAACTGGCGTGCCGACCTCGACATCAAAGCGACCGGGACCATCACGCTCACTCTACATGATGCGGCAGACCATCCCATCGCCAACCAGCGTGTCGCCGTGTCCCTCGGACGGCCGACGACCCGCGCGTTCGATCGAACCTTGGCGCTCGCTGAGACCGCCCCCGGCATCTACGCCGGCGCTACGCGCGAACTCGCCGCAGGCGCTTGGATCGCCGATGCGGACATCCAGGATCCGGAGCGTCAGGACCTCGACTATCGCATTCGGAGGCGCCTGTGGCTCACGCCTTGACCGCCGACGGCGAGGTCGTCATCGCCGCTCCGGTGCCTCTCAAACCTCACTTTGTCACCACGACCCTCGCGGTGGAGACCATGCATTGCGGCAATTGCCTGCGTACGGTTGAAACGGCTCTGGCCGCAGTCCCCGGCGTGCAGAGCGCGCGCGTCAACCTGTCCGCACGCCGCGTCGCCATTCTCTCCGAAAGCGCGACGACGTCTCCTGAAAAATTCGTTGCCGCCTTGGCGTCGCGCGGCTTCAAGGCATCTATTTTGGCGCCGCAGGTGCTGGCACCAGTCGTCGACAGGGGTGCCGACCTTCTGCGGCGGCTCGGCGTCGCCGGCTTCGCGGCTGCCAATATCATGCTGTTGTCGGTCTCCGTCTGGTCGGGCCATGGCGGCGATATGACAGCCTCCCAACAGAGCGTTTTTCACTGGCTTTCCGCTCTTATTGCGCTGCCAGCGGTCGCCTATGCCGGCCAGCCGTTTTTCGCGTCTGCTCGCCAAGCCCTGAGCGCGGGCCGTCTCAACATGGATGTCCCGATATCACTCGGGGTCACCCTGGCGACTGCCATGAGCCTGTTCCAGACTTTGCGCGGGAGCGAGCAGGTCTATTTCGACGCGGCCGTGACGTTGCTGTTCTTTCTCTTGTTGGGCCGCGTCCTCGACCAGAACGTCCGCGTCCGTGCCGCGAGTGCCGCAGAAAATCTTCTCGGACGCCGAACCGTCACCGCGACCCGGATCAGCCCCGACGGCAGCTGGGGGTCGATCGCAATCATTGACATCACCCCCGGCATGAAGCTGCAGATCGCCGCCGGCGAGCAGATTCCCGTCGACGGATGCCTGCTCGCCGCCACCGCCTCCCTCGACGACAGTATTGTCACCGGCGAAAGCGCGCCACGTTTCGCTGTAGCAGGCGACGTGGTCCATGCCGGCACGATCGCGCTGTCTGGTCCGTTCCACATCGAGGCTGCAGCGGCTGCCGCAGACAGTTTGATCAGCGAAATCGCACGCCTGATGCAGACGGCGGAACAAGCCCGCGGCCGCTACGTGCGCCTCGCCGACCGCGCTGCGCAGGTCTACGCCCCGGCCGTGCATATTCTCGGTGCACTTACGTTCGTCGGTTGGATGCTCGCGGGGGCGGGATGGGAATCGGCTCTCACCGCGGCGATCGCGGTGCTGATCATCACCTGCCCGTGTGCGCTGGCTCTCGCCGTACCGGTCGTGCAGGTTGTTGCCACGGCACGCTTGTTCCGGGACGGGATCGTTCTGAAGGAGTCCGACGCGCTCGAACGTCTGGCCGAGGTCGACACGGTCGTTCTTGACAAGACTGGTACACTGACGCTGGGCCGTCCGGAACTTTGCGCCGCTGCCGAAATATCAGATGCGATCGTCAGCCGTGCCGCCGGTCTGGCTCTGGGGAGCCGGCACCCCTACGCTCTCGCCGTCGTTCGTGAAGCGGAGCGCCGCCGCATCATGCCGCTTCCGCTTGCCGATGTCAGGGAATGTGCCGGCGCCGGACTGGAAGCGACCCATGATGGGCGTACACTCCGGCTCGGATCGTCCGCGTTCTGTCGTGTGCAGCACGAAACGGACGTCGGTGTCTCGCTCTGGTTCGTCGACGGTGATACTGCACCAATGGTTCTGCACGTGAGCGACGTGCTCCGTTCGGATGCGGCCGCAGTCGTGGCCACACTCTCCCGCGACGGCTACGCCGTCGAATTGCTGTCCGGAGACGCGGGGCCATCGGTGGCAAGTGCGGCTCACGCTGCCGGTATCCGGCGATGGTCCGCGCAACAGCGACCAGAGCAGAAGATCGAGCGCATCCATGCACTCGCTGGCGCGGGTCATAAAGTGCTGATGGTCGGCGACGGGCTCAACGACGCGCCCGCGCTCGCCGCAGGACACGCTGCAGTCTCGCCATCCAGCGCGGCCGATATCAGCCAGATGGCAGCGGATGCGGTCTTCCAGGGCGAGAGACTGAAACCCGTCATCACCTGCCTGCGCGTCGCGAAGGCGGCGCGGCGACGCGCACTGGAGAATTTCGCCATCGCCATAGGATACAACGCCCTCTTCGTACCGCTGGCAATGGCCGGGCGCGTCACACCTTTAATTGCTGCCATCGCAATGTCCGTATCTTCCATCGCGGTGACACTGAACGCGCTGAGGCTGGCGCGCATGACGACGGACGTGGCGCCATGACCGCACTCGCTTGGCTCGTGCCTGCCGCGCTCGCCCTTGGTGGTCTGGCCCTTGCCGCCTTTTTGTGGTCGCTCGGCAACGCCCAATATGACGATCTCGACGGCGCAGGCTGGCGTGCCCTCGATGATGTGCCGCCACCGGCCGATCAGCCGGAGACGCCGTCATGACGATCGCCAACGACTTCGGCGCGTCGGCCGCTGATGCCATCCCGTCGCCAAGACTGATTCCGTTCGAGGCCCCGTGGGCATGGCTTGCGTCTGGCTGGCGCGATCTCTGGCATATCCCGGCATTGAGCCTCGGCTACGGAGCGGCATTCGCGCTCGCGGCAGCAGCACTCGCCGCGAGCCTTACTGCGCGCGATTTGCAAGCCATTTTTCCTGTCCTGGCCGGCGGCTTTCTCATTGTCGGGCCGTTGGCGGCCGTGGGCCTCTACGAGGCCAGCCGCCGTCTCGCGGTCGGAGAAAATATCCTCCCTGCGGATATGTTCCGCGCCGGTAAGTTGGCGAGGGGACAGCTTCTGTATTTCGGCGCGATGCTGTTGTTCGCCTACCTTCTGTGGGTCCGCATCGCTCTTTTGCTGCTCGCACTGTTTCTTGGAGCGACGACACTTCCGCCGCCCAGCGAATTCATACAACTCCTGCTTTTCACACCAGCGGGACTGGGCTTGCTGATTGTCGGATCGATGGTCGGTGGAGGCATCGCCGTGGTTATTTTTGCAGTTTCTGCCGTCTCGGTTCCGATGCTCCTCGTGCGCCGGACAGACGTCGTTACAGCCGCCCGTGCCAGTATCGCAGCCATCACGAAGAACCCCAAGCCGATGGCCCTGTGGGCCGCACTCGTCGTCGCACTGATGGCCGCCGGCTTTGCAACCCTCCTCGTCGGCCTGGTCGTGGTATTTCCCCTGATCGGCCACGCGACATGGCACGCCTATGCAGACATCTACGGTCCTCCGAAGTCATCGACGCCAGCGGCCGCCGTAAGCTTGCCTACGTCTACGGCATAGCTTGCGTGGTTCGATCGTAGTCGGCGACCGCCCGCTGAATAAACGGCGGTCTCTTTCGGCGCAGTTTAAGGGAAGTGTAGAAATTCAAAATCCACATAAGAATCTGAAATAAGTTGGTGCGGACGGCGGGAATTGAACCCGCACGGCCTTGCGGCCTCAGGATTTTAAGTTCGGTTTCCTTGCAATAAAATCAACAGCCATTCTGACATTTGCGCTTTTTTTTGCATCTACGCATCAACGGGTTGCTGC
>JANXYD010000296.1 GCA_025350265.1 Hyphomicrobiaceae bacterium
GTGATGCCGGGCGACAACATCACGGTCGCGGTCGAGTTGATCACGCCGATCGCCATGGAAGAAAAACTGCGCTTCGCCATCCGCGAAGGCGGCCGCACCGTCGGTGCCGGCGTCGTGGCAAGCATCACGGAGTAAGCCTGCGTCGCATCTCCCTGTCGCGCCTCGCGACGGGGAGAAGGTGGGCGTCTTGCCGGAGGCCCGACACGAGCGAGGTCCTCCATTGGAACTTGGCGTCAAACAAGTCGACGAACCCCAACCAAGATGGCGGACTCACCCGGCGCGTCAAATTTCCTCGGCATGGATTGGCTTCTTGTGGGCGGCTCCGATGGTCGCCGTCTCCAACTCCCCGCACTGTGGCGCGCTCGCCCTGCCCCCGACCGCAAGCAAGCCGGCATTGAAGCCGTCATTAAATGATGCTATTTAGTGTGCCTTACGTGACGGAGGCCGACATGCGCACGACGCTCGCACTCGATGATGACCTTGTCGCCAAGGCCGAAGCGCTGACCGGGGTGCGAGAGAAAACGCGTCTCGTCCGCGAAGCGCTGAAGGCGTTGATTGAGCGCGAGAGCGGACGCAGGTTGGCAAAGCTCGGCGGCACCGATCCGGAGGCCAACGCGCCGCGGCGTCGCCGACCCGTTGAATGATGATCCTTGTCGACACGTCGATTTGGATTGATCACCTGCGGGGCGGCAACGCCGAGTTGGTGCGCCTTCTTGGTGACGCGCGCATTTTGGTGCATCCCTTTGTCATCGGCGAAATCGCGCTCGGTCATTTGAAACGCCGGCGTCAGATGCTGGACGCACTCGCTGGTTTGCCGCAAGCTGTTATGGCGACTGATGCAGAAGTGCTGGCGTTCATCGAAACAGCCGATCTGGGCGGCATAGGTATTGGGTATCTCGATGCGCACTTGCTGGCGTCCGCGAAACTGACCAGCGCTCTGCTGTGGACGCGTGACAAAAGGCTCGTTGCGGCGGCAGGGAAGCTGGGGCTGGCCCATGCAGGTTGATGCGCGCTTCCGTATCAACGAGAGTTGGGGCATGCACCTCGCGGCTGAACTCGCGCAGCCGTATTTCGCCGCGCTGACGGATTTCATCCGCGACGAATACCGCACGCAGAAGATCTATCCGCCGGCTGCGCAAATTTTTCGCGCGTTTGATGAGTGCCCGTTCGAGGCGACCAACGTCGTCGTCCTCGGGCAGGATCCCTATCACGGCGCGGGGCAGGCCAATGGCTTGTGTTTCGCGGTAAATGCCGGTGTGCCGCCGCCGCCGTCGCTGAAGAATATCTTCAAAGAACTCGACGGCGATCTCGGGCATCCGGTTTCGCGCGATGCCGATCTGACGCGCTGGGCTGACCAAGGCGTGCTGCTGTTGAATGCGACGTTGACAGTGCGGGGCGGTCAGGCGGGCTCGCATCACAACAAGGGCTGGGAGCGCTTCACGGATGCGGCCATCGCGGCCCTGTCTCGCGAACGCCAAGGCTTGGTGTTCCTGCTGTGGGGCAATCACGCCCGGCGCAAAGGCGCTGGCATCGACCGCACCCGGCATCTGGTGCTCGAAAGCGCGCATCCCTCGCCGCTATCGGCGCATACCGGCTTTTTCGGAAACCACCATTTCTCGCAGGCGAATGCCTATCTGATGGCGCGCGGCGCACGTCCGATCGACTGGTGACATGTTCGCGCTGGCCCGCGGTGCCCCGCACCAACGGCGGCCACCCAAGCAGGTCGATTGGTGTCATGATCTGAAGGTAATTTGAATGACTGCAAAATCGACTTTTTTGCGGATGTAAGGCCTTCGCAAAGCACAAGCTTGCTTGGGTGGCCGCCTGCGCGGCCATTACGACGGTTGGGCTGGTATAAAACACAAAAAACTGAGGGTCTGGGAGCTGTGCTCCCGGCGGGGTACGGGGCTGGCCCCGTTTCGCGCCGCGCGCGAAGCCTATCCGCGCCCGCCAATCTTTACCGTAAACGCACGTACCGCGTGAAACAGCAATCTCCGCGTGCTATATCTTCATCCATATCCGCTCACCCGAAGGCGCTCGAGCGCTTCCCGAGCGACGGCGGATACCGTGACGGCGAGACTGGGACGCATTCTGCGATGGGTGCGGCGACCACGTAAGCCGGGCCACGTGAGTTCGAGAGCGGTGCGCGACTTTCGTGCTGCGAATGCCCAATTCCGGCAATCGGGAGCGGGCAGGCGCGGTCGAGAAAATGGGGTCCCAGGCGTCCCCGGAGCGTGCCGGAACCCCGTTCGCTAACACAAACGAACGGGTCGCGGTTGGCCGATCCGCGCTCAGAGAGAACTTGCTTTGCCGTCACGGTCGCGGATGACGCCGCGTTACGGGGACCTTGTGCCAAGAGATGCCAAGGTCGCCCACCTGAAAGGCTGTCGCGGCGACATCCCGCGCACTTCGGGTCACTCTCCAAATCCACGACGGCTTGCCGTGCGTGGGTTTGGCCGTGGTTGCCGCGCATAGCACTTGCGCCCGACGGCAATTACGCCCAACTATCCCGTCAATGTCGGCGTCAGGCCATCATCGATGGAGACACATCCATGACTATTGCCGCTCTCGAAACGTTGCGCGCGACTGTGACACCGGCCCCATCGCCACTGCCAGCCCGTGTCGTCCCCCCGAAGCGCCCGCAGGGTCGCCTGGCGTTTGCCGCGAACTTCCTCCGCAACCCGCTCGCCTCGATCCCGGAGGCTGTCTACGAGCAGGGTTTCGTCGCCTACGACAAGAACCGCGTGCCGCTCGTGTGGATCACCGATCCCGCCTACATCAAGACGGTGACGCTCGATGCCCGCGACGACTTCTCCAAGGCCGCCCAGAAGCGCTTGCTCGGCCCACTGCTCGGCAACGGCATCCTGACCGCCGAAGGACAGGACTGGAAATGGCAGCGCCAGACCTCGGCACCGATGTTTCGCCACCAGGATTTGCTCGCCATGGTGCCGCCGATCGTCGAGGCGACGGAGGCCTACATCGCCGGCCTCACACACAACTCCACCGGCGAGGCACGCGCCATCGACCACGATATGACGCGGGTCACGTTCGACGTTATTTCAGCGACGTTGCTGCCCGGCGGCAATAGCGAAATGGAGCATGCGATCGAACACAACGCCGGCCGCTTCCAGGCTTCCACCGGTTGGACGTTGTTGTTCGCACTTTTAAACATTCCGGCGTGGGTGCCGCGTCCCGGCCGATCGGTGCGCAGCCAGGGCGTACACGTGTTGCGCCATTCGGTGCTGAGCTTGATCGCGCACCGCCGCGCCATGTCGACAAAACCCGACGATCTCATGCAGCGGTTGATGGACGCCAAGAATCCCGAAACCGGACAGCAAATGTCCGACGAACAATTGATCGACAACCTGCTGACGTTTTATCTCGCGGGTCATGAGACGACTGCGAAGGCGCTGACGTGGACGCTGTATCTGTTGTCGCGTGCACCGGAGTGGGAGGCCAAACTGCTGGCCGAAGTGCGACAGGTGGTCGGCGATGGACCGGTCAAGGCCGAACATATCGACAAGCTTACGTTGACCCAACAGGTGGTCAAGGAATCGATGCGGCTGTATCCGCCGGCACCGCAATTCGGCCGCATGGCGCTCAAGGACACCCAATTCGGCCCGCACACCGTGAAGGCCGGCACGCAAGTGCTGATACCCGTCTACGCGATCCACCGTCACCGCAAATACTGGACTGATCCCGACCAGTTCGATCCCACGCGGTTCGAGCCGGCGAAAGAGGCGAAGATCCCGCGCTATCAATATCTGCCGTTCGGTGCCGGGCCGCGCATCTGCATCGGCATGGCGTTTGCGATGATGGAGGCGGTCGCGATCCTCGCGACCTTGGTGCGCGCCGCGCGCTTCACGTCGCAGCCAAGCCTCAACCCCGAGCCCATCTCCCGCGTCACGTTAGTGCCGAAAGGCGGCATGCCCATGCACGTCACGCGGCGGGCTTGAGGCGCCTGGTCGGTTGGCGTCTGAGCGTTTGTCATGTGCGCAGACACGGGACCGCCACGGCATGCATCGTTTCCACGCGGTCCGAGTGCACGACGGTCCCGTGTCTGACCGTCACCCCACCGCTCGCCGCGGCTCGACGATTTCGAACATGCGGGCGACGGGTTCGAGCAGCGCGATGATCTCGCGCAGCGCGCCCACGCCGTCACCACTGATCGCGCCTGAAGCAAGCGCCGCATCAAATGTCTGCTGCCCGCAGACGATGGCATTGATGGCTGTGCGCGTCGTCTCGATCGCCAGCGTCGTCTCGATCGCCGGCGTCGTTCCGATCGCCGCCGCGCCAGCGACGGATACGGCCGCTTCGGCGCGCAAAACCCCGTTCTCCATTTCGACGACATAGCGCGTGCCGACGTCGGCGAAATGCCAGTTCAATCGAATGTGCGTGGTTGCCGCCATCGGTCCGTCCAACCGGATCGCGAACGTATCGAACACCTGCAGATCCGATAGCGCCGGCACCGTGTCGGCAGAGATGGCCGGTCGCATCTGCATCGGCTTCATGCCCTGGCGCAACTCGAGCGCGCCGAACAGATAAGCGTTCCGCCACGTAGAACTTTCGCTGAGATAGCCGAGCTGTTCGAACGCATCCGCCAGCAGCGCGCGCGCCGCCGCATGCGTCGGATCGGCGAACACCGCATGGCTCATTACCTGCGCCACCCAGCGATACTCGCCGTTGTCGAAATCACCGCGCGCGCGCGCGACGGCTGCGTCGATGCCGCCCATGTAGGCGATCATTTTCGCGCCGGTCTGTTCGCGCGGCAGCGGATCGAGATTGGCCGGGTTGGCATCATACCAACCAAGATAATGCTGATAGATCGCCTTCGCGTTGTGCTTGACCGCGCCGTAATAGCCGCGCGTGTGCCAGTTTTTGTCGAGGCGCGCGGGCAGCTTCAACGCCTCTGCGATTTCGGCCGCGTCAAAACCCTTGTTCATCAGCCGCACGGTTTGATCGTGCACGTATTTGTAGAGATCGCGCTGCGCTTTCACGTAACCGACGACGCGCGCATTGTCCCACACCGGCCAATGATGTTGCCCCACCAGCGCCTCGACTTGCCCGCCCCACATCCGCAGCGCTTCGCTCAGATAGCCTTGCCACGCCGCCGCATCGCGCACCTGCGAGCCGCG
>JANXYD010000301.1 GCA_025350265.1 Hyphomicrobiaceae bacterium
CCTTCTTGAACTGTGGGTAGGTTTCGAGGTGGAAGCGGCGGCAATAGCGGCAGGTGAGCGAGGCGTACTGCACGAGCGTCACCGGCGCGTCCACGCTGCCCCAGCTCATTTCGCCGAGCGGGCCGGGCTGCATGACGTCGGCGAACGTCGGATTGGCGATGACTTCGCGCGCGGTCTGAGCGGTTTCGGACTTCTGGGTGTAGGGGTTGAAGCCGACCTTATCAGGTGTCTGGGCGGTGTCGTCGACGCTAGTCAGCACGGTCAGGCCGTTACTCAAGCCGGCGCAACCCGTGAGTGCAAGTGACACAGCGAGCACGATCAGGCGCATGCCGGCCAGCTTTGCTGCGTGCGGCCACAAGACGTCGGTCTGCGTGCGCGTGAAATGCATCCCCAACCCTCCGGGTTCAGCTCTTGACGATTTCGCCGATGGCCTTGTCGAAGGCTTCGAGCGTCGGGGCGTCCTGTAAGCGCTTGCCGTTGATAAAGAACGTCGGCGTAGCGTCGACGCCGAAGTCTTTGCTGGCACGCTCGCGGCCCTCGACGATCTTGTCGTAGAGCGGCTGGTCGGTCAGGCATTTGTCGAACGAATCTTTAGTGAAGCCGACCTGTTGGGCGATCTTGAACAATTCCGGAATCTGGTTGCTGCGCTGGAAGGCCCAATCATCCTGCTTGGCGAAAAACACGCCGATCAGCGGAATGGTTTTTTCCCCGCCCGCGCAGCGCGCCAGCATGGAAGCGGCGACGGCCAGCGTATCGAGCGGGAATTCGCGCATGATGAAGCGCACCTTGCCGGTATCTATGTATTTGGTTTTGATCGTGTCGAATACGGTGGTGTGGAAATGGCCGCAATGCGAGCACGTCATCGATGCATATTCGATGATGGTGCAGGGTGCATCGGCCTTGCCGAGAATGAGGTCAGGCAGCGCGCCGGGCTTCAACAGGTCATCGAGATTGATGGGCGCATCTTTTTTGCGTTGGGCGAAGGCCAGTTGCGCAAAACCCGCCGTCCCGCCAGCGGCCAAGGTCGCGGTGGCGGCTGACATGCGCAACAGGCGACGGCGCGACAGAGACTGAACGGGCATTGATCTAGCTCCTGATGAGGCTGGCATGACGGACAGTTGCCACCTGTCACGCGTGACGTAAGGCGGCGTGCGTAAACAACGTTCGTAGTCGACAGTTCCGTTCGGCGGCCTACTTGTAACGAGGCCTTAGCACAGCTTTGATGACCCAATAAGGGCCTTCACGTAGAAGTGCTTGTCTAGCCACCATTAGATGACGTTTATGTTACAGATGTTCAATTCAAGGCTGCCGACGGGCTTTCGGCTTCGATCAGTAATTGCGCGCGACAGAGGCGCGCATAGGCCGCATCGCGCAACAGCAGTTCGCCGTGACTGCCAGTTTCGACGATGCTGCCCCCGTCCATGACACAGATGATGTCGGCGCGCTGCACGGTCGACAATCGGTGCGCGATGACCAGGGTGGTACGGTTGGAGGTGAAGCGGGCCAGCGCATCCTGCACGAGCCGCTCGGATTCGGTATCGAGCGCGCTGGTAGCTTCATCCAACAGCAGGATGGGCGCGTCCTTGAGGATGGCGCGGGCAAGTGCCAAGCGCTGCCGCTGTCCGCCCGACAGCCGCATGCCGCTGTCGCCGATCACGGTGTCGTAGCCCTGCGGTTGGGCCATGATGAAGTCGTGGGCGGCGGCGGCCTTGGCGGCGGCGATGATCTCGTCGTTGGAGGCGTCGAGCCGGCCAAGCGCGATGTTGGCGCGGATGCTGTCGTCGAACAGCGTCACATCCTGGCTGACGATGGAGACGGCATTGCGCAGGGAAGCCAACGTAACGTCGCGCAGATCCTGGCCATCGACGAGGATGGCACCGGACGAAACATCGAACAGGCGCGGAACGAGGTTGATGATCGTTGACTTGCCGGCCCCGGAGCGGCCGACGAACGCCGCGGTCGTGCCGCCGGGAACATGCAACGTGAAATCGCGAACTGCGGGCAATTCGGCGCGGGTCTCGTAGGCGAAGGCCACGGCCGAGAAATCGATCGTCCCGGCAGTGACGACGAGTGGCTTGGCACCGGGGCGATCGAAGACTTTGGGCCTGTCGTCGAACAGGGTGTAGAGGCGTTCGATGGCGGCGACACCATCTTGCAGTCCGGACGAGAAATTGCCGACCGAACGGAGCGAACTGGCCGCCATCAGCAGCGCCGTGATGAAGGCCATGAAATCGCCGGTCGAGGAAATACCCGTCGAGATGCGCCAGGTGGCAAGCGCGATGACGCCGGCGATGGCGAACCCGGCGCAAGC
>JANXYD010000311.1 GCA_025350265.1 Hyphomicrobiaceae bacterium
GGCTTTGCCGATGACAATGACCATCGCATCCAGGCCCATCTCGTCCCTGCCGCGAAACACGTATCCGAACCTGAGATAAAGCGACGACGGCAGCCCGACGAGAACTGCAAGCGGTGCCAGCGAGACAACGCGCGGGTCGTAGCCAGAAGCCAACGCGATGGCGCCTGCCAACGCAGCAGCGCAGACCGACCCTACAGTGCCGATCAACAAGGCACTTCCGATGAACTCAGCCTCATCGGATCGTCCGCGCGCCATTTCTCTGACGACATACGTGCTTTGGCCCCAGTCGATCGCGAAGGCTACAAAACCGCACACGGTAAGTATGGTGTAGAGAATGCCGAAATCCGAAGGCCCGAAAGAGCGTCCGATGGCGGCGGTCAGAACGAAGCCCAAAGCGGTCGTTGCGACTTGACCCATGCCAAGATGCATGACGTTACGGAACAAGACTCCACCATTTTTCGGCCGGCCCAGCACATTCGGTGTCGTCACGTCTTTCATCTTCGATCCGGTTAGAGCAAGCCCGAGCCAATACAAAGAACGTCCACACGGGGCGCGAGGGCAGCGTTCAGGTTCGCAATGAGTGTGCCTGCGAAATCATGTCGTCGCCAGTTCATTCAGTCGGCGTTGTTGGCTGATCAAGCGGGCAACCGGCAATTTTTAAGATACTTCCGGGCAGAGCAAAACCAAATCATAATTTGCATCAATGCATAACGCCCAAGCGCTCTACAGCACACTAATCGGCCGCGACGCAATAAGCCCGTCGGATGTGGTTAACGTACGGCCCGTTCTACCGTATCAGGTGAGCCTGCCCTAACTATACCGTTGGACGACCGTTGCGCGCCGGCTTTTCGGCGGAGTATACGTCGTCAGGTTAGTGTGAGATGAAACATGCAAATAATTCCAGCACGTGAAAATGCCACACCACACGGATGGTGCACACTCGAGCCGGTTGCGATCTGTCGCGATAAACTTCAGAAGTTGCCTTTCAAACTTACCCATTCGCTGGCTGGCAATCCTTTATTCCAAATCGACCAGCTTTTGGCGGTCGCCAAATACGCGAAAAATGTCTATTTCGATGCTGGCAACGTGTCGATCGACGACCGGTGGGGCAACATTCCCGTACCAAACCTGCCGGTTGAGGAAGTCATCTCTCGTGTCGAGAATAACGGCGCATGGATTATTCTAAAGGAAATGGAGAAAATTTCACCTGAATATGCGGCGGTGATGGACGAGTTCACTGCGTTTGTGCATGGATTATACGGAGAAGGCGCCGACGAGCGTTTCCTCAAACCGGAGATGTTGGTGATCATCTCGTCCCCCGGCCGGCTGACGCCTTTTCATTTTGATGCTGAGGTCAATTTTCTCGCTCAGATAATCGGCGAGAAACATGTCTGGATCTGCGATCCGAGCGACCGAACAGTCGTGACCGATGAGGATATTGAAAAATACTATAACCAGCAGAATGTCGGAACATACAGGAAGGGCGTCGAGACGCACGCGACAAGCTACGTTCTACAGCCGGGTGAAGCAGTACATATCCCCACTCACGCGGCTCATTGGATCAAAAACGGAAACGGCGTTTCAGTTTCGCTCAGCCTTAATTTTGAGCAACCGTTTGGTGCCTACCACGATGCCTTGCGGGCAAATTGGATTATGAGAAAATTCGGGATGCGGCCGTTGCCCGCAGGGCGAGACGCCCGGCGAGACAAATTAAAGTCGACATTGCTGAAGGCTGGAACGAGAACTCTCGGTCCCATGCTCAGCAAAGCGCGAACGTTGATCAAATAGACCAAGCTGCAGAGACGCGCGTTCTGATCCGCCCTCAGGGGTTCCCATCAGCAATCGCAAAATGAAGTCATTGTTGGCAACGGGAGTGCGGCGCAGGGCATAGCGGGGGCGGGCGAGTGCATCCGTCTCTCCAAGGAGCGACCGTCATCTCTTGGCGACGAGCCCGATGTCCCCCTCATTTGAACCTTAACAGACTGTTGACGAACTTATCTTAACATTGGGTAAGAGAACGGATCTCAAGCAGTGTGACCGCGGTTCCGTGAATTTCGCCGAGGTCTCATTCTTAGCGGCTGCTCTGAGCACTTCGCCTGTTACCGATGTTGTATTTCTGCATCGGCTTAACAAGCATGCTGCGTCCGCTGGATTTGGTAAGCTCGCAGTTGCCCGAATCGTGACATGGCGTTGAGTGCGGTTTTTTATACCAACTGATCGATCTCCGGGCGCGTCAAAGCCCGGCCGAGACGGCGTCGGATAACGCAGGCTCGTGAGTGCATTCGTTGCGTTTCTTTGTGTGTAAACCAGAGATCCAAGCGAGGCACCTTTGCCAAAAAAATATTTGGTCTTGACGGCGGCACTGCTTGCCGGCTGCACAAATCTGCCCGTCGATGGGCCCGCGCATCGCGATATCAGCGCGGGTGCGACAGCCAGCCTAACGGCTGAGCGAGATCAAATCGTCTACGATTATGCCTTGGTGGATATTACCAAAAGCGTTCTTAGCGTGGTTTCGTCCAGCGTTAGCCTGGGCTCATTCTCACGCAGTTTCGGCACTGCGCCACACTCCGCGCCATCGATAACTGTTGGTACGGGCGACGTGCTCCAGCTGACCGTTTTCGAATCGTCTGCGGGCGGGCTGTTTATTCCCCCGGAAGCCGGTGTGCGCCCGGGCAATTTCGTGACCCTGCCGTCGCAAACCGTCGGGATTTCAGGCTCCGTCACGGTGCCTTATGCTGGCGACGTCCGCGTCGTCGGGCGGACCACGCAACAGATCAAAGTAGACATCGAAAAGAAGCTGTCCACGCGCGCGGTCGAACCGCAGGTGGTGGTAACGCTCGTCGAGCAAACAGCCAGGGCTGTGTCCATCGTCGGTGAGTTCGGCTCGAACAAGTTTCAAATCCGACCGAACGAGCGCATTTTGGATATCATCGCGCGGGTTGGCGCAGCAAAATATCCCGGCTACGAATTGTTCGTGACGTTGCAGCGTAACGGTCGCAGTTCCACAGTTTATTTCCCGACCTTGATCAGCGATCCGCGCGAGAATATCTTCGTGATGCCGGGCGATACGATCTACGCCTATCGCGAACAGCAGAAATATGTTGCCGTCGGCGCGCTCGGTTCAGGAAACCAAACGAGTGGCGTTACCGGACTTTTTGCCTTCGAGCAGGAGCGGTTGTCGCTCAACGAGGCCATTGCCAAAGCTGGCGGCCTGCTTGATGGGCGGGCAAATGCTTCGAAGGTTTTTCTATACCGTATGGAATATCGCGAGGCGCTGGAACAAATGGGTATAGACACACGGCGGTTTGCTCCGGAGCTGAAATTCATCCCGACAATCTACCGTGCGAATTTTCGCGATCCGTCGAGCTTCTTCTTCACTCAAGACTTCCCGGTCCGTCATCACGATGCCATCTACATCGCTAACTCCGATAGCACAGAGCTCGAGAAGTTCCTCTTCCACACCCGCGCCATCAGCTCGACAATCGCAGGCGTAGCGACGGACGTCGTTACCACTCGCGATGCCGTCAGAGCACTTGGCAACTAGTCTACTCACACCAGGAAGCCAGCCGCAGC
Source organism: Hyphomicrobiaceae bacterium (assembly GCA_025350265.1). Classification (GTDB taxonomy): domain Bacteria; phylum Pseudomonadota; class Alphaproteobacteria; order Rhizobiales; family Hyphomicrobiaceae; genus JABFRJ01. Next base: position 3,574 of record JANXYD010000311.1, read on the forward strand.
CAGATGGTCGCGGCGCTCACTGCAACACGATATCGAACACGTTGATTGAGTAAGGTGGCAGTGTTTCGTGCAAATCAGCACCGGCTTTGTCACCGTCATTTATCAGCGATGCGGCTCCCGAAAAGTATGTGAATTTCTTGCGGGTCAGGGCTGGCGCGCACCCATCCAAGTCGATGGCGGCGTTGACATTGGTCTTGGGGTCCAGGTTGAGCGCGATCAGAACCAGGTGCTTGCCTGTTTCATCGCGCGACGCGAACAACGACACCCCCGAGGCGGTGCGCGTCGGCATTGATCGGCTCAGGAACTGCCCACCCTTACCATCGAAGTCGCGGTATGCGCGAAACGCCCAATCGACAGGGGAACCTTTTGGTGGAGCGAACCAGTAAAACGCATAATCCAAGCCTTCGACACCGAAATGACCGAGCGCCTCCGCCAGGGCGAGTGCGCCGCTGATGTGTTGCTCGCCGCCAAAATTATACTCCCCGATCGAGATCTCGAGCCCGGGGTAGTTTTGCTGCACCCATTCCCTCATGCGTGGGATTAATCGGACAGTATCATTGATCCACGACTCATCTTTATAAGTAGGATCCCAAAGCGCTCGGGTGGAGCGCAGGCGAAGGGCTGCCGAGGCCGGATCTGACGCCGCACCATACACGCCGGCTGCTTGCGGATAGAAATGCAAATCGAGCACGTCCAGGACGCGAATTCCCGTCTTGCGCTCATGTTCCCGCGCCTGCGTCAGATACCACTGAAGCAACGGCACATCTCCATGTGCGCGCCGATCGGGCCTGAGGTTGAAGCCGATCGCTGCATCTTGAGCTGAGTAAAAGTAGTTGGTCCAACCCCACTCCGCTGGACCGGCGATCCGTGCGCGCGGATCGGCGGATCGAATGGCCGTGCCGTACTGGATTGTGCGATCCAGCAGTTCTTCATAGCCAACCGGGTCTGGATGCACATCGCGATGGGTATGGTTCCAGAGACTTGGCTCGTTATCCAGGATGTACATCCCGACACTGCGGCCGGCTGCGGTCGCATCCTTGCGCACTATAGTTTCGACCCAATTGCGCATCATTGCCGGCGGCGCGGGGACGCTGGTGAGGGTGGGTGAACCGGGCTTGAGCTGAACTCCGTCCGAGCCCACTCCATTACCCACATCCGCGCGATAGGGATCATGGGCTTGCTGTGGCCCGTACGTCGAACTGGGGAAGCCGGCCGAACTCGTATCTTTTGCGACCCAGCCGATGAGTGGAATAGTCAACGCTGCAAATACATGCTGACGCGTGTTGTCGGCAAGGAAATCTCGATAATCTTCAGTTTTGACATTCTCGAAGAACCAGTCCTTACCGACATTATTTGCATTTCCGAGCTGCCAGTTATAACGCGTGCGCGGATTACCGCCCCAACGCGAGGCAGTCGCTGGAAGATCGCCGATCGATCCCGCAACTCCGTAAATGTAAGGGCTGATCGCATGTCCTGCCGCGCGGCAATCGACGGAAAGCGTGGCGGACCTGGTCGCTGCGGTCGCCGCAGCAGGTGGCGCGTTCAAACTGCTGTACTGCGTCAACGTCACTTTGTCGAACCGCACCCACTCCGATCCAACGCTGACCTTTGCATGCAGCGTAATTCGGTCGAATGGTTGTGCCGACGGATTGATCTCGACCCACGGCACGTAAATTTGTACCCAGCCATCTCGAAGCTTGAGCGTATGTTCGACGCCGATCGCAACCGGTGGCAAGGGATCGCCACCGTTGGCCAGTTGGACCTGCAGGAATTTTCCGTAGGAGGCTGGGGCCTGCATTTGAAATGACAACCCGCCGAATTTTACCGTCAGCGGATCATGATGCAAAATCCATCCGCCATATTGGGAAAAATTGATGAGTGCTGGACCGACCGACAGCTGGTGCATTCCCCAGCCCCAATCCTGCCACCCCGGCCGAAGTCCAGCGTCGTAAATTAATTCCGCGACAAGCGGCTCGGACGCTGGCGTCAAGGCCTGCGCGTGGGTAACGCCGGATCTTGATCCGATGCACGCCAATTCCAGACAAGCCGAGAAAAGTAGCCGTGAAATGCGGGTGGACACGTGAGGTAACCTTCTCTTTGCCAAGCCACCAAAAGCACCGACGACGCCGATCAAAATGGCACGACTGTGCCGTCGACCATTTGCCACTACCGGTGGCGGCACACAGCGACATCGCCGACTGCGCCGCAATCAAACAGCACGCACGCTGGCGGGTCCGTCAAAGGACAGCCCGCCGTATTCAGCAACACTGAGAGGCTTGCAGGAGTAGTAATCGAGATTACCCCGAAGATGTTCTTCGGTGCGCATCCCAAGCAGCGCCACCGAGACAGCAGGCGCGCGCAAAACGAACTGTAATGCCAGCTCCAGTGTTGAACGATTATTTTCCGCCGCAAATCCACGATAGGCGAGAATACGCTCCCATTTTCCGGTTGTCTCTTGCAGCTGTTCCTGCGTCAAACTTTCCTTGAGAAAACCGCCACCGAAGCAGCCTCTCGCGATGATGCCGGGGCCATTCTCACCAACATGCTTGAGCACCAGTTCGAGCGCTTCCAAATCGAGCAGTCCGAACCCCAATTGCACAGACGAGACTTGCGGCAGTTTCAGCGCAGCTGCCGCATCGGCAGCTGAATCCGTAGCGATGCCCCAGAAACGGATCTTCCCCTGCCGCTTGAGCGTCTCCAAGGTGTCGA
>JANXYD010000326.1 GCA_025350265.1 Hyphomicrobiaceae bacterium
GGCCGCGCGCGGGCAGATCGTATTCGTCAACGAGGCGCGCCCAGAAGCGCTCGAGTTCCGGCCGGTCCCACAGCACATCGGGCTTGTCATCGAGATCGGCGCGGCTGGCCAGCCTGTGCTGCACCAGCAGCGCTTCGCCGATTTCCTCATAGATCTGCGGTTGCACACCGCCCGGCAGTTGCCGCTTGATCAGATTATTGGCGATCGGCTCGACGCGTTCGAAGGCGGAGGCGACGCGGCGCTCGTCGTAAGCCAGTGCCACCGACATCGCCAGCGCTTCGGCGACGAGCAGCAGGCGGGTCGGTTCCTGCACTTTGATCTGGATGATGCCGGCCGTCGAGATGCCGTCGTCGTCGTCGGGCTTGACGTCAATGATCGCGGTTTCCACCTCGGCCGGCTCAAGTCGCGATTTGATGCGATCACCGAGTCCGCGCACCAATTCGTCTTCCTCGATGGGCGTCATGCCGATGAAGGCGGCGGAACCAGTCTTGAACAGAACGGCCAGACCACCACTGTTGGTGCGAAAGCCCAGCGGCGTCTTGGAAAAAGCATCCTCGCGCTCGAGGCCCTTGATGTCGATGCTCTCACCGAGATGCAACGCGCGAATGACGAGACGGACCGGTGACATGATTTTCCCCTGCTGGCGGCGGTGCCATCATACGCGGTTCGGCAGGGGGCGTCAGGATGGGTGGGTGGAGCGCTTCGCTGCGCGAAATGGGGCTAGCCCCATACCCCAACGGGTGGGACACCCACCCGTAGCCAACCCGTCTTTTGATTTATGCGGCGCCGCGCGCGGCGGCGTCGATGTGCTGCATCAGCTGCTCGTCCATGCCGAGGCCGGTGCCGAGCTTGACCAGGAAGTCGTTGTTTTCGTCGCTGTCGAGGTCGATCGCGACGCGCGCTGCCGTGAATACCTGCACCGCTTCCTGTTCCGTTTTGACGGCTGCGACCAGATCTTCGACGCTGGCGGGGCTGTTGAGTTCCTTGGCGAGGAAAGCTTCAGCACCGGCTTCCATGCCGGCCTGCTTGAGGCTGCCGAAGATCTTCTCTTGCTCCTTCGGATCGATGCGGCCGTCGGCTGCGGCAGCGGCGATCATGGCGCGGATGTAGAGGAGCGCCGAATCATGTGTCACAGCTGCGGTTTCGTAACCGGTGCCGCTTGGTGCCGCCGTCAGATGCGACGCCTCTTCCGGCGACAACAATGGCCGGCCGGCCTGATAATTCTGCAGTGCCTTGTAGGCGAGGCCACCGATCAGCGCCAAGCTGCCGAGCTTGACAGCCTTGCCGGCCAGCGTGCGGCCGGCATGGGTGCCGAGCACGATCGCACCGAGACCGCCGGCGGCAGCGCCCGCACCCGCCTGGTTCTTGGACACCCAGTCTTTGATCTGTTCCAGGATCTCGGCCGGGTCCTGTCCGGTCGCGCCTTGCGCCGCGGCGCGCACATGACCTGATGCGCCCGTCGCATCATCGATGCGCCGCGCGCCTTCCGAAACGCCGGACTTGGCTTGCCCAAGCACCTGACCGAGAATGTCGGTCAGGCTACCGCCGCCGGCACCGCCAAGCTGCCCCTGCAGCTTGCGTAGAATATCCTCAAGACCACCGCCACCAGCGTCGGCGACCGGTGCCTGCCCTTGCGGAATGGGTGACGCGTTGACGTTTGACGCTTGCCCCTGCCCCAAGATTTTGCCGAGCAGATCGCCGAGGCCGCCGCCGGGCGCTGTGCCCTGCGCACCACCGGCCGGGGCCGGCTGCTGTTCGCCAAGCTTGGCCAAGATATCGGCGAGGCTGCCAGCGCCTTGCTGGCCGCCGGCCTGCACCTGCTGCCCGCCGCCGCCCAGCGCCTTGCCGAGTAGATCTCCAAGGCCACCAAGCCCACCACCGGCTTGCTGCGGCGCTGATGCCTGCTGCGGCTGCTGCGCGCCACTCAGGACCATTTCAAGAAGCTTTTTTGCGTCGAACATAGGGAATCTCCGGAAAAGACCTGATCGGGGGAACGGATGCGCCGCTTTGCTGCAGCACGGTTGTGACAATCTTGCGAAGGCCTGAAACGTTTTACGAGCGCCGTTCGCGGCAGACGTAGGCCGCGCAGCCGCGCTGAACAACATCCGACTGAAGATTACTGTTACTCGCTTTTTGCATCGAACGGCATGATTTTGCTTTATTCCGCCGCAATGGGGCGCACACTTGGTCGCGCCAGCGCATTGTCCGCGCGCACTGGTTTTGCCGCGTCATCGGCATCGGCTTCATCGCTTGGGCCGACAAATCGGCCGAAAATACGCCACGTCAGGTTGGCCACATCGTCGAGCACCGCGAACACGGCCGGCACAAACACCAGCGACAGCACCGTCGACGACAACAGGCCGCCGATCACCGAAATGGCCATCGGTACGCGGAATTCGCCACCCGAGCCCGCATTGAGTGCGGCCGGCAACATGCCGCCAATCATCGCGATAGTGGTCATGATGATCGGCCGCGCGCGCTTGCGCCCGGCGTCGACTATGGCTTCCGAGCGCGGCATGCCTCTGGCCATCTGCTCGACCGTGAAATCGACCAGCATGATGGCGTTCTTGGTGACGATACCCATCAGCATGAGGATGCCGATCACCACCGGCAAACTGATCGCCTGTCCGGTGATCGCCAGCGCCACGATCGCACCGCCGATCGACAGCGGCAGCGAGAACAAAATGGTGACCGGCTGCAGGAAAGAACCGAACAGCAGCACCAGCACCGCATAGACCATCATCAAGCCGAGCCCCATCGCCTTGGTGAAACTCTCGAAGACTTCCTTCATGATCTCGGCGTCGCCGAACTGCTTGATCTCGACACCAGCCGGCACCGCTTGCGCCGCCGGCTGCTTCATGACGGCTGAGAGCGCTTCGCCGAGCGGCGTTGTTCCAGCAAGATCACCGCCGATCATCACGCGGCGCTGCCGGTCATAGCGATCGATGGCGGTGGGGCCCTGGCTGAGTTCGAAGTCGGCCACTTGCGACAGCGGCACGGTGGCCCCTGACGCGGTCGCGACCTTTAACATCTCGAGCGTCTGGCGGTTGCCGCGCGCGCTGTTTTCCAATTCCACCCGAATGGGGATCTGCCGGTCGTCGATGTTGAGCTTGGCGAGATTGGCGTCGATATCGCCGATCGTGCCGATGCGCACGGCCTCGGAGATGACATCGGTGGTGATGCCGAGGTCGGCGGCGAGTTCGGTTTTGGGTCGCACGCGCAGTTCGGGCCGGTCGAGTTCCGCGGTCGAGCTGACGTTGGTCAGCAGGGCCTGGCCTTTGTCGCCCACGATGCGTTTGGATTGACTGGTGAGATCGGCTGCCACCCGATTGACCGCGCCCGCATCACGACCGATGACGACGACGGCAAAGCCGCGCTGCCCATTGTCGCGCAGGAACCAGTACCGCACGTCCGGCACACCAGCGAGATCGCGGCCGATTTCCTCTGAGATCTGCGTCTGGTTGAGCTTGCGGCGCTCCTTCTCGACCAGATTGATGACCAACGTCGCCTTGCGCACCTCCGCGCCGCTGCCGAGCAACTTGCCGCCGTTGACAAACACGCTTTCCACGTCGGCGCGTTGCATGATGCGCGTCGTAATGTCGTTGGTGATCGCTCGCGTGTCGTCGAGCATGGTGCCCGGCGGCAGTTCGATGGCGAGCAGCGCCCGGCCGGAATCGTCGGTGGGAATGAACGCCGACGGCAGCAGAAAAAACGAGCCGATGGAGCCGGCGAAAATCAACAATCCCAGGAACACCGTCGCGAAGCGATGGCGCACCGACCAGCGCACCAATCGTGTATAGCCGCGCAGCCATGCCGGCTCGGTCTCGTTGTGGCTGCCAGCGCGCAGGAAATAAGCGGCCAGCATCGGCGTGACGAAGCGCGCGACCAGCAGCGAGAAGAACACCGAAATGGCGACTGTCAAACCAAACTGTTTGAAATACTGCCCGGCAATGCCGCCCATGAAACTCACGGGCGTGAACACTGCGATGATCGTCGCGGTAATGGCCATTACGGCCAGGCCGATTTCGTCGGCGGCTTCCAGCGACGCGCGATATGCGGATTTGCCGTCGCGCATATGGCGGACAATGTTTTCGATCTCGACAATGGCGTCGTCGACGAGAATGCCGGTGGCGATGGTGATAGCGAGAAGGCTGACCAGATTCAGCGAAAAACCCAGTAAATCAAGGACGAAATACGCCGGCACGATCGACAGCGGCAAGGCGATTGCCGTGATGATGGTCGCCCGCACATCCTTCAGAAAGACCAGCACCACGAGGATCGCCAGTGCCGCGCCTTCAAGCAACGTGTGCATCGTCGATTCGTAGGCGCCACGCACTGCCGTGGTGGTGGTGTCGATCATCTTGAGTTCGACTTCCGGGTGCGCCTTGGCGATAACCTTCACCGCCTTGTCGACGTCTGCAGAGACGGTGGTGTCGCTGGCGCCTTTCGCGCGCACGATGGAGAAGGCAACGACCGGTTGCGTATTGTAGGTGGCGAAAATGCGCGGCTCGGCCGACCCATCGCTAACGGTGCCAAGTTGATCGAGGCGCACTTTGCGCCCCTTCGGCAGCGCGATCATGGTGGCGGCAAGAGCCTCCACGTTTGCCTTGCCGGCGAGGGTGCGGATGGCCTGCTCACGACCGGCGATCTCACCGCGTCCGCCCGCGAGATCGACATTGGTCGAGCGGATTTGCTTGTTGACGTCTCCAGCCGTGACACCGAAGGCGTTGAGGCGATCGGGGGCGAGCGCGACGCGGATCTCACGATCGACGCCGCCGACGCGCTCGATGGAGCCGACGCCCTTGACGCCTTGCAACGCGCGAATGACCACGTCATCGACGAACCATGACACCTGCTCCGGCGTCATTCCTGGTGCACGCGCGGAATAAGTGACGATCGGCAAGCCTTCGACATCGAGACGGGCGACGACCGGCTCGTCGATGTTCTTGGGCAAGTCGGACCGCACGCGCGCAACCGCATCCTTGACGTCGTTGAGCGCGCGATCAGAATTCATCTCAAGCCGGAACTCGATCGTCGTGATCGATGAGCCTTCCGTGACCGTCGAGGTGATGTGCTTGATGCCGTTGACGCCGG
>JANXYD010000425.1 GCA_025350265.1 Hyphomicrobiaceae bacterium
CGCAAAAGCTGCCGCTGACGCACAGGCTGCTGCGAATGCCAAAGCCGCCGCTGACGCGCAGGCTGCTGCGAATGCCAAGGCCGCTGCCGACGCACAAGCTGCCGCTGATGCCAAGGCTGCTGCTGACGCACAGGCGGCTGCGAATGCCAAGGCCGCCGCCGACGCACAGGCTGCCGCTGATGCGAAGGCTGCTGCTGACGCACAGGCCGCTGCGAATGCCAAGGCCGCCGCCGACGCACAGGCTGCCGCTGATGCGAAGGCTGCCGCCGATGCGCTGGTCGCTGCAAATGCCAAGGCTGCTGCTGATGCACAGGCCGCTGCTGATGCGAAGGCCGCCGCCGATGCGCAGGCCGCCGCTGATGCCAAGGCTGCTGCTGATGCACAAGCCGCTGCTGATGCGAAGGCTGCTGCCGACGCACAGGCCGCTGCTGATGCGAAGGCTGCTGCCGACGCACAGGCCGCCGCAAATGCCAAGGCTGCTGCTGATGCACAAGCCGCCGCTGACGCCAAGTTGCACGCAGAGGCACTTGTTTTAAAGACAGCCGATGTATCCAACACCGGAAACGGCGAGGACCAGGTCGGCTCGAAACACGCCGATACGTTGCAGGGTCATACCGGCAACGACACCATCTTCGGTAAGGGTGGCAACGACGTCATTCACGGCGTCGACGGCGGACCGGTCAGTCTGCAGCTGCCCATCGACGGATCATTGGTTGGCGCGAACAATGCCGATGCCGTGTCCTTCCTGATCAGCGGCGTGCCAACGGGTTCGTCACTGTCGGCCGGGCATGACAATGGCAACGGCACCTGGTCGCTGACCAAGGCCGATCTGCCAAATTTGGCGATCTCCACCCAGAGCAGCAGCGACTTCACCCTGAACGTCACTGCGACTTCGACGGATGGCAGCAATCTGCTGCAATCAGCGGATCTGCATGTTTCGATGCATGGCAACCAGGGCAACCTGCTGTCGGGCGGCGGCGGCAACGACACGATCTACGGTTCGGCCGATGGCAACGACACGATCTACGGCGGCGGTGTTCCGACGGGGCACACGCATACCTCGACGATTGCCGACAACGATACGATCTTCGTCGGCAACGGCACCGCGCACGTATGGGGCCAGGCAGGTGACGATCAAATCACGGCTGGTGCTGGCCACGACTGGATCTCCGGCGGCACGGGCAACGATACCATCCGCGCCGGCTCCGGCTTCGATGTCATTCACGGCAATGATGGCAACGACATCATCTTCGCCGGCACGGGAACGGGCACGCTGAGCGGCGGTGCGGGCGACGACGTGATCAAGGCGGTTGGCGGCACCTATGCGGTGTTCGGCGGCGCGGGCTTCGACACGCTCGATTTCTCGGGTGCGCAGGGTGGCGTCAACGTCGACATGCACAAGCATACGGCGACGGGTGCGGGCAATCTGACGTTCTCGGGTATCGAAGCCATCGTCGGTTCGGCGAACGACGACACGATCTGGGGCGGCCAGGGATCGGCCATCCTGACCGGCGGCGGCGGGAACGACACGTTTGGGTTCCACACCAGTGACGTCAAAGCCGGCGCTGTCGACCACATCACCGACTTCAATGTGGGCGACCGGCTGGATCTGTCGGAGCTGCTGCATGGCCGCACGCTCGACAGTTCGGTGCGTGTGACGGACGGCAAGGACGGCCTGACCGTCTCGGTCAAGGTGGGCAACTCCTATCACGACGTCGTCGTGCTCGACAACGTGCACGGGATGACCGCGCAAGAGTTGACCGGCAACGCCTATCACATGACTCCGTTGCTCTGATCGTCGATCTTGTTACATCAAACGGCGCGCTTCTGTCAGCAATGACAGGTGCGCGCCGTTTGCATTTTAGAACTCGCCCGCGCCGCGTAAACGCGCGCTATCAGGTCTTGCGATTTTTTGCCAGGCCCAGCATGTCTCGCGCTTCGCTGGGCGTGGCGATCCTGCCGCCGAGAGCTGTGATGATGCCGGCGGCTTTGCTGACGAGCGCGGCATTGTCGGGGGCTGGCGTGCCCTTGGCGAGGTGGACGGTGTCTTCCATGCCGATGCGGCAGTGGCCACCGAGGATGTAGGCTTGAGCCAGCATCGTGAAGGCATGACGTCCGGCACCAAAGGCTGCCCATTCGCAGCCTTTCGGCAACATCGATCTGGCCAGCATCATCGCCTCCGGCGTTGACGGGAAGCCGTACTTGATGCCGGTCACGATCTGGAACAGCAGCGGTTGCTTGAGCGTGCCGTCGGCAACGAGATCGGCCGCAAGCACGAGATCGCCGCTGTCGAAGACTTCCATCTCAGGCTTGACGCCGGCCGCGTACATGCGTTCGGCCATGATCTTGACGTTGCGCGGCGAGTTGATGACAGCGCCGCCGCCGAACCAGTTGGTGTTGAGATCGAGCGTGCAGATTTCCGGCTTCAGCTCGACGATATGCTGGGTGCGAATTTCAGGGGAAACGAAATTGGTGCCCGGCCCGGCGATCGCGGGGTTGTCGTCGCTCGGCATGAAACGACCGCCGGGGCCGGCAGTAAGATTGATGATGAGGTCGGTGCCACTGGTGCGGATGCGCTGCACCACGTCGCGGTAATATTCGAGTTTCATGCTGGGCAGGCCGGTCGATGGCTCGCGTACGTGGATGTGGCAGATCGCGGCGCCGGCCTTGGCGGCCCCAATGCACGCGTCGGCGATTTCGGCCGGTGTCACGGGCAATGCGGGGTTGTGCGCGCGCGTCGGAAAGGTGCCGGTCACGGCACAGGTCAGGATTGTCGGCTTCATGATGGCTCCCACGGGTTGCGTCGCGCGCTGCGAGCATGCCGTGAGCCTAGCCGTGGATCAATAGGCGTGGATCAATAGGCCGATGAGCGTCTGAGGCCGCCGGGGGCGCAGCGGCGTTGCTGCTCGCGGTCGAGTTCGCGTCCGACTTCGTTAGCAAACATCAAGCTGCGGGAGACGGTGGCGGGGCCGAGGCCGTGCGCCTGTGGCGAGCGCAATATGCCGGGCGCACTCTCGGCTTCGCGGCGGCCGATGCCAAGCTCATCGCACGACAGCCGCGATTTTTCGGTCTTGAAGGCAAACAGCCGCACGCCGGTGGCATAGGCGTTGATGGAGGCGGGCTGGCGCACCCAGGCGTGCGAACGGTCCGCTTGCAAGGCGCGCAACGAGGCCTGCCGCTGGTCGATGCAACCTTTGCTGTCGTCGACGCAACCGTGATGGGCGATCGACGAGGCTCCGGCGGCGCTGCCATCGACGACAGCTCCGCTGCAAGCCGTGAGTGCGACCGCAAGCGTGGCCAGCGCCGGCAGTATCCAATGTCTCGACGATCGATGCATGCCAAATTCCCGCGCGAGCCGACCCCAGCCCATAGTCACCACACAAGGCTGCGCTAGGGTCATGATACGGCGAAGTTGTGTTTATACGGATCGCATGCATTCGCGATGTGAAGGATTTGGCGCTACGAGGTCGATTTGCCAAGCAAAATCCGCAGTCGGCTAGATAGTGCCGGCGTCAATGTGTCCGGTAAACCTCAGTTTCGAAATCCTGAAATAATTTCAGGGCCTTGGGATCGGCAAATGGCAGTATCTGGGTGGCGAAAACGCCGGCCAGATCGCGCGACGGATCGATCCAGTAATACGAGTTGGCGAGCCCGGCCCAGGCCAGCGAGTGCGGCGAGCGGCCGGTTGCCATCTTTTCGGGGTTGATCATGAAGCTCAGGCCCCATTGCATGCTGGAGGTGAACGCGACGTCGTGGGACGATGCCGGCAGCGCCGTTTTCATGACACCGCAGCGGATCGGCCCCATGGCGTTCTGCGACATGAGAGAAACGGTCTGGGGGGCGAGGATGCAATTGCCGTCGAGATTGCCGCCGTTGAGGATCATGCGCGCGAATTTCAAATAATCACGGGTGGTCGAATAAAGACCACCACCGCCCATCTCGAATTCAGGCGTCTGGGTGAGTTGGATCGGGGTGGCTGCCAAGCCTTCCTTCGTGCGCAGGTGGATGGCGGCGAGGCGTTCGCGCTGGGCTGGTCCGATCTTGAAGCCGGTGTCGGCCATGCCCAACGGATTGAAGATATTGGCTTTCAGGTATTGGCCTAGCTGCTGGCCCGATGCGGCTTCCACCGCCTTGCCCGCCCAGTCGATACCGATGCCATATTCCCAGCGTTCGCCGGGGTCGAACAGCAGTGGTGTGGTCAGCGCCTTGTGCGCACAGCTGATGATGCCGGGAATGTCGTGGGCGTGCTGATAGCGCCCCATATCGGCGCTCCAGATGTCGTAGGTGAAGCCCGACGTATGAGTGAGCAGGTGGCGCAGCGTGATGGGGCGTTTGGCCAAGCGCAAGCGGGCGGTGCCGTCGGCGTCGAAACCCTCGAGAACTTTCGCGCAGCCCAGCACTGGTAAAACATTGGCGATCGGGTCATCGAGCGAAAGCTTGCCCTGGTCGACGAGTTGCATGGCTGCCGCGCCCGTGACGGCTTTGGTCATGGACGCGATCCAGCAGACGGTATCGGGTGTCATGGCGGCGTCGGCTGACAGCGAACGTTTGCCGAAGGCGCCCTCGTAGAGCAAGCCCTCCTTGTTGCCGATGGCAACCGATACGCCGGGAACGTCGCCCGCATCGGTGGCGCTTTGCAAAAGGGCCGCAATCGCGGAAGTTTTGGCCATGGCTGTTGCCTCCGAATTCGGTTGCGAAAAAGGTTTATTCGTACGGAGGACTGCGTCCAATCACATTGTTGTTGGTTCGAACGGGGTGAGATCAGCCGTGCGAACACACGGCCAAAGGCGTTCAGTCGCCGCCGCCATCGCCGCCATCGCAATCGCCGCCGCCGCCGCCGCCGCCGCCACTGTAGTCGGCACACCAATCAGGCAAAATGAAAGACGCATCACCGTTTGCCGAGCCAGCGTTCCAGCAATTTTGTCGCCCGTCGCGCCGGCGCGCGGCGTGCCAATTGTTGTATGCGACCAAAAGAAAAACGACAGCGGCGGTTGCCGCCAAATAGGGTGTTTCGGGACGTGGACCAAACCACCAGGACATCGTTCGCAATTTTGGGTTGAGGCCGATTAGCAGGGCCATGCTGGCGATGAGAAGCGTCGCAAACAATAGGAAAAATCCGCGGTCGCTGACGGGTGACTGTCGCGGCGCCGGCTTGGCCGGCCCAAGGTCGATGTTGCGTTTTCCAAAACCCATTCGTGACCATACCGCGCACGGATTGAGAAATCCTTGCGCGGTACTTGTCTGAAGACGTTATTTCGCGCGCGACCAGACCAGCACGGGCACGAACGGTCCGGCACCGGAAGGTATCGGCGCGATGGCTTTGTAGGTCAATTCGCTGCCGCTGATGCCGGTGACGACGCGCTTCTGTTCAGTGCCATCCCAGTTGGGAAAGCTGGCGCCGGTGATTTGGAAAACAAGCTCTTTTCCGGCGTCGTTGGTGGTGTAGGTGCCAAAATAGGCGATGACCTTGCCGACTGGGTTCTCGGCCGGGTTGCCGCTGGCCTTGGCGCGACCACCGACGATAATCTGCAATGCAAAGCGATTGGCGGCATCGAACATCACGATGCCCTTGGGGTCGGGGCCCCAGGCGACTTTCTTGCCGTCGGTATATTCCTCGGTGTTGGAAATCAGGTTCCAAGTTCCGACCAGTTGGTCCTTGAGCGACTGCGCAGCGGCCGGCACTGCCGTTGCGAAAAGGAGCAAACCCGCAGCAGCAAGCGCACGTCTGTATTTCAACATAGCGAACTCCCATCCAAGATCGAAATCTAAAAAAACTTGCGACGGCGAAGGCTAGCTCAGGCGTCAACGTGTGTCGCCTGCAATCGCCATGACGTGACGCCTGAGATCACGACCACGCGAGGGTTCAATTCTCGATTGCATTGCGTTCGGTTGGCGCTCGCTCTTTGTCGCCCCTATCCGCGTCCCTGGCGGCGCGCTACAAGGTGGCATCATCCAACGTAAGCGTGGGCAGTTCGTCATGGCATTTGCAATTCAGGTTCATAAATTCGGCGGTCCGGAGGCTTTGGCCTATGCAGAGGTGAAACTGCCGGCACCAGGTGCTGGACAGATCGCGCTCAAGCAAACCGCGATAGGCGTCAATTACATCGACGTCTATCATCGCACCGGGCTTTATCCGCAGCCGTCGTTTCCGTTCACGCCGGGCAGCGAAGGCGCGGGCGTGGTGACTGCACTCGGTGCCGGTGTGACCAATGTCAAGGTCGGCGATCGGGTGGCGTATGCCGGCAATATCGGCGGCTATGCGTCCGAACGGTTGATGCCTGCCGATCGTGTCGTGAAAATCCCCGAGGGCATCACCGATCAGACGGCGGCGGCGATGATGCTGCAAGGCATGACGGCGCGCTATCTGTTGCGCAAGACCTACAAGGTGGACAAGGACACCACGTTGTTGTGGCATGCGGCAGCCGGCGGCGTGGGGCTGATCGCGGTGCAGTGGGCGAAGTCGCTCGGGGCGACCATAGTGGCGACTGCTGGCGGGCCGGAAAAATGCGCGCTGGCAAAGGCCGCGGGGGCCACCCACGTGATCGACTACAAGGCGGAGAAGTTCGTCGATAAGGTGCGCGACGTCACGGGCGGCAGGATGTGCGACGTGGTCTACGACGGCATCGGCAAGGATACCTTCCCGGCATCGCTCGATTGCTTGAAGCCGCTGGGGCTGTTTGTGAGTTTCGGCAACGCATCGGGCCCGATCGAGGCGTTCAATCCAGGCGTCCTGTCGGCCAAAGGCTCGCTCTACATGACCCGGCCGACGATGGGCACCTACATCGCGACACCTCAACTGTTGGCAGAAACCGCCAACGATCTGTTCGACGTGGTCAAGTCCGGTGCGGTCAAGATCAACGTCACCGGGACGTATGCGCTCAAGGATGCCGCGCAAGCGCATCGCGATCTCGAAGGCCGCAAGACCACCGGTTCGATCATCCTGGTGCCTTGATTTTTTGCCCTCTGCCTGTTTGTCTTTGCGAACGGGGAGAGGGTGGCCGATAGGCCGGGTGAGGGGCGGTTCCAGGCTCTGATCTTGTTGCCGCCCCTCATCCGCCCTTCGGGCACCTTCTCCCCGTAACGACGGGGCGGAGGGAAGGCTGAACCTCCATGCCCACGACGCCACCTCTCGTCCGTCCGGTTACGCAACTGCCGCGATCGCTTTCGCTCGCGACGATGACGGGTTTGCCGGACTATGCGCTGCTCGACAGCGGGCACGGGCGCAAACTGGAACGGTTCGGCGGGTATACGTTCGACCGGCCGGAGCCACAGGCGATGTGGAAGCAGCATCTGGTGCCCGGTGCGTGGTTGCGTGCGGATGCGACCTTCAAGGATGCAGGCAAGGGCGGGGCCGACGACGACGGCGAGGCCGGACGCTGGCGCTACACCAAGCCGCTGCCGGCGACGTGGCCGCTTGACGTGATGGGCGTGACGATGCAGTGCCGGCTGATGAATTTCCGGCATCTCGGTCTGTTTCCGGAGCAGGTGCCGCACTGGCAATGGATGCTGGATCGCATCAAGGCAGTGCGCGGCGAGCAACCGCGCGTGCTGAACCTGTTTGCCTACACCGGAGCCGCATCGCTGATCGCGGCGCGCGCAGGGGCGGACGTGACGCATGTCGACGCATCGAAAAAAGCGATCGGCTGGGCCAAGGAAAATCAGGCGGCGTCGAAGCTTGGCGACGCGCCGCTGCGGTGGATTCTGGAGGATGCGCGCAAGTTCGTGGCGCGCGAGGTGCGACGTGGGCGGACGTATCACGTCATCCTCATCGACCCGCCGAAGTTCGGTCGTGGGCCGGAGGGCGAGGTGTGGGACTTTTTCACGCACATGCCGCACATGCTGCGCGACTGTGAACAGCTGTTGGCACCGAAATATGGGGCGTTGATCATCACGTCGTATGCGATCCGGGCGTCGGCGCTGGCCATCGACGGGCTGGCGCGGGAGTGCCTGGAGGGACGATCCGGCACTTTTGACACGGGTGAGTTGGCACTCGTCGAAACCGGCGCGCAGCGCTTGTTGCCGACGTCGCTGTTCACGCGGTGGCATGCGTCGTGACACCAACGCACCCGCTCAATGCGCCGCGCGCGATTACGTCGTTGACCAACGAGCGAGTCAAATTCATCCGCAGCCTGGAGATGCGCAAGGCGCGCCGCGACAGCGGTCAGTTCGTGGCCGAAGGCGTTTCGGTGCTGATGACAGCGGCCGAGCACGGCATCCATCCGCTGACGCTGGTGGTAAGGGCGGGGAGTGCTGCGTCGGGAGCCGCGTTGCAACTGGTGCGGTCGACACTCGGGCGCGGGGCCGAAGTGCTGGAGGTTTCGGCGGCGGTGCTGGAGAAGCTGGCGGCAAAAGACAATCCGCAAACGATGCTGGGTGTGTTCGGTCAGATGTGGCGGGAGCCTCCCAACCCAGCGGCGATCGCGACTGACGCAACGTGGCTGGCGCTCGAGGAAATTCGCGATCCCGGTAACCTCGGCACCATCGTGCGGACGGCTGACGCGGTGGGCGCGGCCGGCGTGATGTTGGTCGGCACGTGCTGCGATGCGTGGAGCCGCGAGTGCGTGCGGGCGACCATGGGATCGATCTTCGCGGTGCCGATTGCGCGGGCAACGCATGCGGAGTTTGCGGCGTTGCTGGCTGCGTGGCCGGGGGACACGGTGGGAACGCACCTCGACGCGCGGGACGATTTTCGCCGTGGCGGATATCGCGCGCCCGTGCTGCTGGTGATGGGTGGGGAAGGTCCGGGGTTGTCGCAAGCGGCGGCTACAAGCTGCAAGCGATTGGTCAAAATACCGATGGCCGGGCAACTCGACAGTCTCAACCTGGCTGTCGCGACGGCGTTGACGCTGTATCAAATCCAGGGGCCGCGATTGCAGCTCAAAAAATGAGCACTCGTGCCGATTCGGGAAGGTCCGTAAACATTATTTAAGGCTTTGCACGTATACCTGCGCAAACACTTAAATTGCACCCGGCGCGGCGTCAGTTTGCCGTGAATGGTGCCTCGCAGGATAGAGCGATGACGATCGTTGGCCTCGATGAGTTGCAGGTGCGCAGCCGGTTCGTTCGCGACGTGGCGTTGAACGGCTGTGTATTCGCGGTCGAGGGCGTGAACGGCTATGCCCGTGTAGCCTCGCCCAAGCGGGCCGGACAGATGGTCGAATTGCTGTGGACCGACCAAAGCGAAGCACAGCGCTGGGCGGACGTGCTGGTGGCAGAACCAAGGATCGTCGTATTGACGCTGGACATGCTGTTGTCGCGCTATCTGCCGAAGCTCGGCGACGAGAAAAGGCTGGTCGGGATCAACTGGTCAGATGCGCCGGTCGAAGCTGAAATGACGGCCTACGATCTCGATCAGCAGCTGCGCCGGGCCTTGATGGATCAGTTGATCGCGCAGGCGCTCAAGTCGCGACAGGTGTGGGTGCTGAAAGGCGGCGACATCTATGCGACCGTGATCACACGACATCCTGCGGGCGGTGAAGCGTTGCCGGTGTTCGTCGATCGGGCGAGCGCGGAGAAGGCGATGGATGGCGTGTGGGCACAAACCACGCCGGTGCGGGTGCCAATCGGTGATTTCCTGCAGAAAACGATTTTGTGGTGCGTGGAGACGCGACGCCGCATCGCGCCCGCCTACCTGCCGGGGCCGGGGCTGATCGAACTGCATGCGTGGGAAATGAAGGCGCTGCTGTCTGGGCATTCGCCGGCGCGGCGGGTCGCCTGACGGCGCTGGTTAACGCTGATTATCGTTCGGATCGAGAGGGGCAACCAAAGGCAGGGTTGCCTCGGCTGCGTTGCATGCTATCCAGCGATATCCGTAGTCGCTGATCGCGAGCCAAGGGCCGGCCATGAAAGACATTCTGAACGAACTCGAACGCCGGCGCGCAACGGCGCGGCTGGGTGGCGGGCAGGCGCGTATCGATGCGCAGCATTCGCGCGGCAAGCTGACGGCGCGCGAGCGTGTCGATCTGTTGATGGATCAGGGATCGTTTGAAGAGTTCGACATGTACGTCGAGCATCGGTCGACCGACTTCGGCATGGAGAAAACCAAGATCCCTGGCGATGGCGTGGTGACGGGATGGGGCACGATCAACGGTCGCGTGGTGTATGTGTTCGCCAAGGATTTCACGGTGTTCGGCGGGTCTTTGTCGGAGGCGCACGCCAAGAAAATTACCAAAATCCAGGACATGGCACTGCAGAACCGCGCGCCGATCATTGGGCTGTTCGACGCGGGCGGTGCGCGCATCCAGGAGGGCGTCGCGGCGCTCGGCGGTTATGGCGATGTGTTCCTGCGCAACGTGATGGCGTCGGGTGTGATCCCGCAGATCAGCGTCATCATGGGGCCGTGCGCGGGCGGCGATGTCTACTCGCCGGCGATGACCGATTTCATCTTCATGGTGCGCGACACCAGCTACATGTTCGTGACCGGGCCGGACGTGGTCAAGACAGTCACCAACGAAACGGTCACAGCCGAGGATCTCGGTGGCGCGAAGGTGCACACAACGAAAACGTCGATCGCCGATCGTGCATATGAAAACGACGTCGAAGCGTTGCTGCAGATGCGGCGGCTGATGGATTTCCTGCCCGAGCACAATCGCAGCGGCGTGCCCGTGTTGCCGACGCGGGATAACCCGGAGCGGCTGGAAATGTCGCTCGACACGCTCATTCCGGATAATCCGAATAAACCCTACGACATCAAGGAATTGATCTCCAAAGTGGTCGATGAGGCCGACTTCTTCGAGATCCAGGAAGCGTTCGCCAAAAACATCGTCACCGGCTTTGCGCGCATGGACGGCAAGACGGTGGGTATCGTTGCCAACCAACCGATGGTGCTGGCCGGCGTGCTCGATAGCGATGCATCGCGTAAAGCGGCGCGGTTCGTGCGGTTCTGCGATTGCTTCGAAATCCCGATCATCACCCTCGTCGACGTTCCAGGGTTCCTGCCGGGTACGGCGCAGGAATACGGCGGACTGATCAAGCACGGCGCGAAGCTGCTGTTTGCGTACGCCGAAGCCACCGTACCGAAACTGACGCTGATCACCCGCAAGGCGTATGGCGGCGCGTACGACGTGATGAGTTCCAAGCACATTCGCGGCGACGTCAACTACGCTTGGCCCACTGCCGAGATCGCGGTCATGGGTGCCAAGGGCGCAGCGGAAATCATCTATCGCAGCGAGCTCTCCGATCCGGAGAAAATTGCCGGCCGCATCGAGGAATACAAGCAGCGCTTCGCCAATCCGTTCGTGGCAGCCGAGCGCGGTTATATCGACGAGGTCATCACCCCGCACGCGACGCGGCGGCGGCTATGCCGCGCGCTGAATATGCTGGCCAACAAGAAAGCCGAAAACCCTTGGAAGAAGCACGATAACATTCCGCTGTGAGGACACAACGGTGCAATGCTCATGCATTCAGTTCAGCCGTCACGCTGTCGGACGCATGTTCAAGCGGGCGATTTCTGTCGGTGCTATTTCGGGCGTTGTAAATAAAAGCAGGTCATCGAAGATTATCCGAATGATTTTCTCTACCCGAGTTGCCTGTTCGTCGCGCGTGGCCGCGATCGGTGAGGAAGCTGTTCAGCACCACGCCGAAATCGAAGTGCGCAAATATGCGGCGTAATGCGCAGATACGGTTAACTGGTTAACGCCGCGCGGCGGCACCAAAACCATCACGACGCATCAGCGTCTGAGAGCGGAGCGCGGATGGCGCCATCGGGCGGGGTTTTCACCACCATGCCTATGCCGTTAGTTCCGGCACCGTATATTTGGCGGCCACAAAATGCGGGTAGGGCGTAGCGCCCTGGATGATCGCCCGAATGGTCAGCGGTGCGTGGTTGACGAGGTTGCCGATGGTGCGCGCAGCGATCCGGCCGACGC
>JANXYD010000002.1 GCA_025350265.1 Hyphomicrobiaceae bacterium
GCATCAAGCGCATCGCCGCTGAACTCGAAATTCTCATGTCCTCATGACCTCTCTTTTGCCGGCCACCCCGGTGGCCTTCCCCTGTCGACACCCCTGCGCCGGCACTGAACGCCGCCACTCAGAAAACCGACGACGCCGCACAGCCCGCCGCGACGTGTATCGACGTCCAGTGAGTTGCTCGTTGTGATGGCGTGCAGTAAGTGGCGGATTACGGCAATCACGTGACCAAGGTTAATTTGATGCCGCGTTGTCCAAGCAAATTTGGCATCCGTGTCTAGGATGTCACGCAAAAACTGCACTAATCGTCCTTCTCTGGCCGCCGATCGGCCGCAACTGGCAGGCAACACGGTGCTCAGCTCAGCTCGACCCTGCATCGCGGACGGAACATACACGTGACCAAGCCCACAGATACCTCAGCCGCTGTGCCGTGCCATCCGCCGATGCTGCTGTGCATCATCATAGCTTTCCTGTTCATTGTCTGCGGCGCGACCGGTGCTGACGCCGCGCCGCAGGCTTCCATTGCCATCCACGGCACGGCGAAATATGCGGCCGGTTTTGACGCGTTTCCCTACGTCGACCCCAACGCCCCAAAAGGCGGCCGAGTCAATGTCGGCGTCGTCGGCACCTACAACAGCCTGAACCCGCTGATTTACAAAGGCGAGCCAGCGAGCGGTGTGCGCGAATACGTTTACGAAAGTCTGATGGTACGCTCCTCCGACGAGCCGTTCAGCCTCTATGGGTTGATCGCGGAAAGCATCGACGTGCCGGACGACCGCGCCTCGGTCACTTTTCAAATCCGCCGCGAAGCCCGTTTTTCAGACGGCACGCCTGTGACTGCCGACGACGTGGTGTTCAGCCAAGCAGTCTTGCGGGAACACGGTTGGGACTTCATGCGCCGCAGCTATGCCCGCGTCCGCTCGGCGGTAAAGGTCGGCGAGCGTGGCGTGCGCTTTGAGTTCGATCAAGTCGGCGACCGCGAGTTGCCAATGATCATGGCGCTGATGCCGATTTTGCCGCGCCATCGCATCGACGCGGAGACTTTCGAACAGACCACACTGTCACCACCGCTGGGTTCGGGTCCCTACACCATCAGCGCGCTCGAGCCCGGCCGCTATATCGTCTATTCCCGCAATCCAGATTGGTGGGCCAAGGACCTGCCGGTGATGCGCGGGCGCTTCAACTTCGGCGAAATCCACGTCGAATATTTTCGTGCGCACGCCAGCCTGTTCGAGGCCTTCAAGGCGGGTGCGGTGGACGTGATAACCGAAGATGACAGCGCGCGATGGGCGCGCGGCTATGATTTTCCCGCAATCGCCGATGGCCGGGTCGTGAAGCAGGAATATGGAAGCCAACTGCCCGCCGGCATGAATGCGCTGGTGTTCAATACACGCCGTCCAATCTTCCGCGATCAGCGGGTTCGGCGGGCGCTGCTGCTGGCGTTCGACGCGGAGTGGATCAACGCCGGGCTATACGGCAAGCAGTTCCAACGCACGCAGAGTTTCTTTGCCCGCAGCGCATTGTCGTCGGCCGGCATTGCTGAAGATGCCGAGGAGCGGCGTTTGCTGGCACCGTTCCCCGACGCCGTGTCGCCGGCGATCGCCGACGGCACCTACACGCTGCCGACCAGCCCGGGCACCGGCAACAACCGGTCAAACCAGTCCGAGGCATTGCGCGTGTTGCGGGAGGCCGGCTACGAACTGCACGGTTCGCGGTTGATAGAGGCCAAGACCGGCACGCCCGTAACCTTCGAAGTGCTGATCAATTCGCAGCGGCAGGCACGCTTGTTGCTGGCGTATTCTCGCTCGCTCGATCTGATCGGGATAAAAATGGCGATCCGTGAGGTGGACGATGCGCAATACGAGTCGCGGCTGAAAACCAACGATTTCGATATGGTGCAGGTGTTCTGGTCGGCGTCGCTGTCGCCGGGCAACGAACAATGGAACCGGTGGGGCAGTGCGTCGGCGGATGCAACGGGGGCGCGCAATTACGCTGGCGTGAAGAACCCCGCCGTCGACGCGATGATCTCAGCCATGCTAGCGGCAGAGGACGCGGAACGCTTTCGCAGCGCTGTGCGCGCCTTCGACCGTGTGTTGCGGTCTGGTGACTACGTGATCCCGTTGTTTTTTTCACCGAAAGTCTGGGTGGCCTACTGGACCCATCTCAAATCGCCGGGCGCGGGTACCAATTCCGGCTTCGATCTCGATACGTGGTGGTCGGCGACGGACGTGCCCAGAGAGAAGACGCCTTAACCAAAAGATGAGCGAGCCAAAACAATGACGGGTTTTTCCGGACCGTTGCCGCCGCCAAGGTTCAACATGGCCGCGTATGCGATTGGTCGCGCGGCGCGTGATGTGCCAGACAAGGTGGCGTTGATCGTCATCGACGACGTCGAGAGCGAAAAAGCTGCGGAAACCTGGACCTACCGCGACCTCGATCGTGCCGTGCTAGGGATCGCAAAACGTTTGCAATCCATGGGTTTTGAACGCGGCGACCGCCTGCTGATCCGTCTCGAAAACACCAGCGCCTATGCACTTGTGTTCTTTGGTGCCATCGCCGCGGGAATGGTGCCCATTCCGGCATCCAGCCAAATGACGGACGCAGAGGCTGCGTTCGTGATGGACAACAGCGGTGCGCGCGGCATGGCGGTATCCGATCATCACACAGCGGCGGCCACAGGATTGACGCTTCGCGCGGCCGAAATTGCCGATGTCATTGCCGGGCCTTGCGACGGCGCTGCCGTCTATGTCGAGACCGCCGCCGACGATCCCGCCTATATGATCTATACGTCCGGCACCACGTCCGAACCGAAAGGCGTGCTGCATGCCCATCGCGCAGCCTGGGGACGGCGACCGATGTATCGCGACTGGTACGATCTCACGGCCGCTGATCGGATGCTGCATGCAGGCGCGTTCAACTGGACGTATACGCTCGGCGTCGGCCTGACCGATCCTTGGGCCAACGGCGCGACGACGATCGTATTTACGGGTGACAAGACGCCGGCGGTGTGGCCGCGTCTAATCGCGTCGCAGGGGGCGACACTGTTTGCCGCCGTTCCTGGCGTCTACCGGCAGATTTTGAAACACGCAGCGCCCGAGCGTTCAACGTTTGAAACGCTGCGGCATGGCTTGATTGCCGGGGAAGCACCGCCCGCGACCTTGTTCGACGCCTGGTTCGACGCGACCGGCACGCAACTTTATGAAGCGTTTGGCATGAGTGAGATGTCGACGTATATATCGGCATCACCAGCGTCACCGCGCAGGCCCGGTTTCATCGGCCGTGCGCAGAGCGGTCGCAGCGTCGCGATCCTGCCCATCGAGGGTGGCACCACGCCGCTACCCGCCGGCGTCGAGGGGTTGATCGCGGTGCATCGCTCCGATCCCGGCCTGATGCTGGGCTATTGGCAGCGTCCGGCAGAAAACGCCGAAGTCATCCGCGGCGATTGGTTCGTCGGCGGCGATCTCGGCGTGATGGATGCGGATGGCCATATCGCCCATCGCGGACGCTCAAACGATATCATGAAGGCGCTCGGCTATCGCGTCGAACCAGGCGTCGAACA
>JANXYD010000045.1 GCA_025350265.1 Hyphomicrobiaceae bacterium
CCGCCTGTTCGATGCGCTGCGGCAGCCGCTGCGCAGTCTTTTACTGAACGCGACCGCAACCCGGCCGAGCGATGGCGCATGTCTGCTGCAGCACTTTCCGGAGGCCAAGCAACTTGGCTTTGGCTTGAAGCTTGCCGAGCGTTTCGGCTTCGATCTGTCGCGCGGGCGTCTCGATCAGAGCCCGCACCCTTTCAGCACCGCATTTTGCGTCGGCGATGTCCGTATCACCACGCGGGTGAAGGCCAATGATCTCAGCGAAACCTTGTATTCGACGCTGCATGAAGCAGGGCACGCCATGTACGAACAGGGCGTCTCGGCTGCCTACGATCGCACCCCTCTGGCCGGTGGCGCATCGTCAGGGGTTCACGAAAGCCAATCGCGCCTCTGGGAAAACATCGTCGGTCGCGGCGACAGTTTCCTCGGTTACGCATTTCCGCTTTTGCAACGGGAGTTCCCCGAGCAACTCAAACGCATTCCGCTGAAGACGTTCTGCCGCGCCATCAATCGCGTGGCGCCGTCGCTCATTCGTACGGACGCCGACGAATTGACTTACAACCTGCACATCATGATCCGCTTCGATCTTGAATGCGCGCTGTTGGAGGGACGGCTCGCCGCGCGTGATCTGCCGCAAGCCTGGAATGCGCGCTACGCCGAAGACCTTGGCGTGGCCTCGACGACCGATACCGATGGGTGTCTGCAAGACGTGCACTGGTATGGCGGCCTGATCGGCGGCGGGTTCCAGAGCTATACCATCGGCAACATCCTGGCGTCGCAGTTTTATGGTGCGGCCCTCGCGCGGCACCCGTCGATCCCGAGTGAGATATCCGCCGGAAAATTCGGCACCCTGCACGACTGGCTGATCGAGAACATCTATCGCCACGGGCGCAAATACGATCCGGCGCAACTGGTTGAACGGGTCACCGGCGGGCCGATGTCGATTGTGCCGTATCTGGATTATCTCACACACAAGTACGCAGCCCGCGCATGCTGATTTGCGAACAGCCGCCAATTCGCAGATCAGCAGCGCACGATCAACAACAAATGACGCCGCCCCGTTAGGAGAGCACCGATATGCAACTGGCTCCGCTGGACGCAAAATTCCTATCCGTTGCCTACAACGAAGCGTTGGCGGGCTTTGAAGAGGGCGGCTGTCCGATTGGCAGCGTGCTCGCGGCCGGTGAAACCTTGATAGCGCAGGGGCGCAATCAACGCGTGCAGAAGGGTGATCCCATCGCGCACGGTGAAATGGATTGTCTGCGCAAGGCCGGCCGGCAGACCTCGTACCGTGGCATGACCCTCTATACGTCGCTGTCGCCGTGCATGATGTGCGCGGGCACGATCGTGCAGTTCTCCATCCCGCGAGTGATCGTCGGGGAAGCCCGCAATTTTGCAGGGAATATCGAGTTCTTGCGGGCGCGTGGCGTCGAGGTGATTGTGGCCGATGATGCGGATTGCATCACGCTGATGGCACGCTTCATCCGCGAGCAGCCCGCATTGTGGAACGAAGATATCGCTGAGGGCTGAAGGCGGGGTGCGATCAGTCCGCAGGCGCGGTTATCCCATCCTCGGAGCCGACCGCTTCATTCTCTTTGTGCGGCCACTCGGCTGTGGGCTCGGCTGCGAAATCCTTGAGTTTTACGAATGCGTCCTTAGCCTCCTTGCGGCCCCAGTAGGCTTCGACATTGGGGTTGTTGAAACGTTTTTCGATGACCTGCCTGGCTTTCTTGAGTGGCGTCGCTTCGAACCCGCCGTACGCGCGCTCATGTACGATCAGTGTCAAGGTCTCGCCTTTAGCGGCAAGCGTTTCGGCGTCAGCATGGTAGCCCGGATTGCGACTTTTGTCGTTCGCGGTGACGTCTTCGAAAACGATGCGGGGCACAAAATCAGCACCGAATTTGGAGCGAAGCGCTAGGACCTGTGCATGCGTCGGGCTCTTGGCGACATACTTGAAACCCGCAGCCTTTGCCGCGGACGCGTCCGCGACCCAGTCCCCGCGCGCGTTACCCTCGCCACGCAAGGTTCCCTCGTATTTGTCGCGTGTCCCATCGAGTTCGATCAGATTGGCGAAACGGTCGACGCCGTACACGGCCGCCAACTGGGCCTGCTTGCGTTTTGCATCGCCAATGCGCGTGGCGACCGGCATGCCGCGCGGCGCTGGATCGTTCTTCTCCTGGACGTTGGCTTCGATATACCAGGATACGACAAAATTTCCCGGCGCATCCAGGATGCGCTGGAGGTCATGCATTGGCCACGCGTGATGAGCCGCGATGATGGAGCCGGGTTTCAGTCGGCGGAGTAGGTCGGCGGTGACGGTGCCGTCGCGAGCCACCCAGTGTGGATAGTAGGAAGGCTTGCTCGTTAGTGTATTTGGTTGTTTGGCTTTGGCGGGGGACGTCATCGCTGCGATGGAGAGAGCTATGTATGCGCCGGCTGCAAGCGCCGGAAAAAATGACCTCATAAATTGTATCCTTATGTGCCGACTGCACGAGAAACGCAGGTTGCTGAATGCGGGTTCCTTGTCGGCCGAGGCTCAGAATCGATGGAGATTTGTCTGTTTCGCGCACCTCCCGCAGCAGTCCAGCCTAGCGATCGCGCCGGCATCGCCGCCGAGGTCATCGCGCTCGCGCGTGCGTATGAGCCGGAGCGCTTGATCGCCGCCACGTTGGCGCGGGGGACGCAACGGGCGGCGCTGATCGCGGTGGCCGCTTTCGCGGCCGATCTCGTCCGCATTCCGCTGACCGTGACGGAGCCGATGCTCGGTGAAATGCGCCTGCAGTGGTGGCGCGATAGTCTCGAGGCAATGACAGATGGCGGACGCATCGGCAGTCCGGTGGCTGATGCGTTGGGCGACGCGATCGCTGAATTCCGCCTGCCGGTGCCGATGCTGGTGGCGATGACCGAGGCGCGGGCGTTCGATCTCTACGATGATCCCATGGCCGATCAAGCATCGCTCGATGGCTATCTGGCGAAAACCGAGGCCATCCCTTTTGAACTCGCGCTGCGCATCCTGGGCGTGCCGCCCGACCACGCGACCGCGCTTAGTATTCCGGCCGGTCGTGCCTATGGTCTTGTCCGCGTGCTGGCGTGGTTGCCGCGCACCGCAGCGGCGGGACGCTGCACGCTTCCGCAAGCCCAACTTACCGCTTACGATTTAACGAGTGCTGATCTTGCGAATGGCGCACGACAGGATGACGCCGCCCGGCTGGTCGCCGCGCTTGCACGCGACGTAACGGCTGCAGTCGACGCGCTTCGGCCGCAGTTGAGCTGCTTGACACGGCGGCAACGGGTCGCGCTGTTGCCGCTGGCCGTGTTATCACCTTATTTGCGCGCCATCGACCGCAGGCAGTGGCGCGGTCAGGCTATGGTCACCGAGCTTGCACCACTGCTGCGCGTGTGGCGGATAACGGTTGCCCATGTTTCGGGTCGGATTTGATTGGGGGCTCGACATGGCCAATGCTGATGTGGTGCGTCGTCGATGGCTGCGATGTGTGCGGGCGTTGTCGGTCATTCCAGCGATGGCGGTGATAGTGGTGGCGGTGCTGGCGTCGGCTGGCCCGGCGAGCGCCGATCCTGAAATCAAGTGGAAGGTATCCAATCCGTTTCGCCTGTTTACCGATCCGGCGAATTCGGAAGTGCATCGGGCGACGTATGAATCGCTTACCGACGAAGAGCGCAAAACTCCTGTCTTGAGCGCCGATCGTGCGCTCGCCGAACGCCATCAGGACGGGTGGGCGGCGACGATGTGGGCGGATGCCTGCTGGGACGTGGCCA